>JAOADY010000112.1 GCA_026417075.1 Caloramator sp. | reverse complement strand
ATATCTGGATTCATGGCAAGAGCTGTTGCTATGGCAACCCTTTGTTTTTGTCCTCCTGATAATTTTGAAGGATAGTAATTTACTTTATCGAACAAACCAACCTTCGATAAAAGCATCTTTGCTCTCTCAAGAACAATATTTTTATCTTCTTTTTTAACTGTAATAGGGGCTATCATAACATTTTCTAGTACGGTCATATGTGGAAAAAGGTTAAAGTTTTGAAATACCATACCCATTTTTATAGTTATTTTTCTTATACTGTTTTTATCTTTATAGTTGAGTTTTTCTCCTTCTATTATTATGCTTCCTTCATCAACCTCTTCAAGGTGATTTAAACATCTTAAAAAAGTACTCTTCCCTGAACCTGAAGGACCAATTATTACAAGTACTTCACCTTTTTTTATATTTAAATCAATATTTTCAAATACCGTCAGATTATCAAATCTTTTAGTTATTTTTCTTGTTTCAATCATATACATTATCCATCTCCCCTAAGCATATCTTGATAATTTCTTTTCAACAACTGAAAAAATACTTGAAAAAACAGTGGTCATTGCAAGATATAATAAAGCTGCAGTAAACAGCATCTCAGTATATTTAAATGTTGCAGAGGATATCTGAGTTGCACTTCTCATAAGCTCAACCATAGCTATTGTAGATACAAGAGAAGTATCCTTAAGCATAGCAATAAACTCATTTCCTACTGGAGGAATTATAACTCTAAATGTTTGAGGAAGAATAATTATTTTCATAGTTTGAAAATAATTAAATCCAAGGGCCTTTGCTGCCTCAAATTGTCCCTTATCTATTGAAATTATTCCTCCCCTGATTATCTCTGCCATGTATGCTCCGCAGTTAAGGCTAAGACCTATTATTGCAGCAGTAAAGGGAGACATCGTAATCCCCATAACCGGGAGTGCATAATAAAAGAAAAAAAGCTGAAGTATAAGGGGTGTGCCTCTAAACACCCAAGTATAAAAAGAAGCGAATCCCCTTATAAATCTATTTTTTGTAATTTTAAAAACCGCAAGAACTACCCCTATAATCGTTCCTAAAAACAATGTTATTACAGTAAGCTTTATCGTCATAAAACCTCCTTCAAGAAGATAAGGAAGTTTATTAATAATAAATTTTATATCCAACCTTAGCCCCCCTGTTCTAATATTTATAATTATTTAGAATAATAATCGGTTTTAAACCATTTCAAAGATATTTTTGAAAGTGTACCTTCCTCTTTTAATTCATCAACTGCCTTTTGCACTGCTTCAAGAAGTTTTGTATCTTCTTTTCTAAAACCAATGCCAAAGGGTTCTTCAGCAAGTTTCCCTACTGATACATATTTACCATCTTCAAGTCCCATATAGTATCTTCCAACCTGATCATCAGCAACTATAGCATCTATTCTTCCTGCATTTAAATCCATAAATGCTTCAGTTATTTTATCATATTTTTTAATTTCCTTTGGAGCATTAGTTTTCTCAGCGGCAAATTCACCTGTTGAGCCAAGTTGAACACCTACTACCTTTCCCTTTATACTATCCACACCATTTCCTGATACTTTATCTTTTAATGTAATTATAATTGGACCTCCTGATATATAAGGCTGAGAAAAAGCTATTTCCTTTTTTCTTTTATCAGTAATGCTCAACCCAGATATTATCATATTAAACTTTTTAGCTTGAAGTGCAGGCAAAATACCATCAAATGCGGTAGTTACCCATTCCGTCTTTAATCCTAATTTCTTTCCTATTGCATTTCCAAAATCGATATCAAAACCCACGAGATTATTATTATCATCTCTATATTCCATTGGAGGATAAGCATCATCAAGACCTATAATTATTTTCCCTGAAGCTTTCACATCTTCAGGAAGAAGAGCAGCTATTGAATCGTTTTTAGTTACACCTGATATTATATCCTCTATCTTTTGAGTGTCCTTTGAAGATTTTTTATTGCATCCTGAAAATAAACCTATTATTATAAAACCTGTTAATAAAAATAATAAAAATTTTTTCACTATAATCATCCTTTCCTTTTTGTTTTTTTATTATTATACATATTTAATTATACTTATGCAATACTTTTTATATATTTTTTTTATAATATTTATTAATAAATTATTAATCAATATTATATTTATTTTTCTGCATATATAATATAAAAATTTTTATAATTCTCATTTTTGCTTCAATTTAATCAATATTGTATTTTGAGTTTATGTATATTTATAATAGTTTAAATAAAAATAAAGGATGCTTTCGCATCCTTTATTTTTGCTCTACTATATCTATTCCTAGCTCCTCAAGCTGATTTTTATCAACTTCTGATGGTGAATTGCTCATAGGATCTGCTGCATTTTGATTCTTAGGAAATGCAATTACATCCTTAATATTATCAGTATCAGTTAAGAACATAATAAGCCTGTCAAACCCGTAAGCAAGACCTCCATGAGGCGGAGAACCATATTTGAATGCTTCAAGAAGATAACCAAACTTCGCCCATGCCTTTTCAATATCAAGACCTATAGCATTGAATAACCTCTCTTGAAGCTTAGTATCATGAATTCTTATACTTCCTCCTCCGATTTCCTCGCCATTTAAAACTATATCATAAGCCTTTGCTCTAACTTTTCCTATATCTGTTTCAAGATATTTTATATCCTCATCCATAGGAGCTGTAAATGGATGGTGTACAGCAACATATCTTCCTTCCTCTTCATCAAATTCAACAAGCGGGAATTCTGTAACCCAAAGGAATTTAAATTCCTTATTTTCCAGTCCTATAAGATTAAGTTTTCTTCCAAGCTCTAATCTTAATGCTCCAAGAGATGCAAAAGCTGTTTTAGGTTTATCTGCAATAATAAGAAGTAAGTCCCCAGCTTTCCCTTCCATTCTTTCTATTATAGCCTTAAGTTCATCCTCTGTCATGAACTTTGCAAAGGAAGATTTAATTTCATTTTCCTTTATTGCAATCCAAGCAATTCCTTTTGCCCCATAGGTTTTAACATATTCAGTTAATCTATCTATCTCTTTTCTTCCAAAATCAGCACAGCCCTTTGCATTTATTCCTCTAATCTCTCCACCAGCAGATGCTACATCGCTAAATACTTTAAAACTGCTGTCTTTTACAACATCCTTTATATCGATTATCTCCATGCCAAATCTTAAATCAGGCTTGTCGCTTCCATACTTTTCAATAGCTTCCTTATATGGCATTCTCATAAAAGGTATTTGAACATCTATTCCTTTAATCTCTTTAAATATTTTCTGTATGAGCCTTTCATTAAGCTCTATTACATCATCTATATCAACAAAAGACATCTCAATATCTATCTGAGTAAATTCAGGCTGTCTGTTAGCCCTCAAATCCTCATCTCTAAAGCATCTTACGATTTGAAAATATCTGTCATACCCCGAAATCATAAGAAGCTGCTTATAAATCTGAGGAGATTGAGGGAGAGCATAGAATTTTCCTTTAAAGTTTCTGCTAGGTACAAGATAATCCCTTGCCCCCTCTGGTGTACTCTTTATAAGCATAGGAGTTTCAATTTCAAGAAATCCATTTTCATCCATGAAATCCCTTACAATTTTAGCAGTTTTATGCCTGATCATTATTCTTCTTTGCATATCAGGTCTTCTTAAATCGAGATATCTGTATTTTAGCCTTATTGCCTCCGATGCATCAAGGTTTTCCATTATATATATAGGAGGCGTATCAGACTCTGAAAGTATTTTTAAATTCTCAGCCTTAATTTCAATTTTACCCGTTGGGAGTTGGAGATTAGGAGATTCCCTTAAAACCACCTTACCTGTTATGGCAATTACATATTCACTTCTTATAGGATTTGCTTTTTCAAAAGCTTCTTTGTTTATCTCTTCTCCAAACACTACCTGAACAATTCCTGTTCTATCCCTTAAATCAACAAATATCAATCCTCCTAAATTTCTTCGCCTTTGTACCCATCCCATTACAGTTACAACTTTATCTACATCAGTTTCTCGAAGCTCACCACACATTATCGTTCTTTTCATTCCATTTAAAGATTCTCCCATAATATTCCTCCTTTTTTATTTTTCTACGAAAAAAAACCGTCCCTATAAAGGGACGGTTATATACCGCGGTGCCACCCTAGTTGGTTTTCACCCACTCAATCTTTAACGCAGATAACGTAACACCCTACTTAATTCAGGCATAAGCTCCCGGGTGTCTTTCATCTTCCTTAACCTTAGAACCGCTCTCAGTTAAAGTGTTCCTTCCTGTAAGGTGTTTGAAGATTACTTCTCCCGCTCAAAGCTTTTAATATTTTTAATTATATCTAATTATATGAAAACTAAAATAAAGTGTCAAGGGCTTTAATCTTCTTATCTATCATCTCATCTATTCTACTAATATATTCTCTTATATCTTTAACATTTGCAACTCTTTCTATCCTGTTTTCATCAATATATAACAGTTTCGTAATTGCTCCTGGGCCAATACCAGCAATAGATATATTTTCAGCTATCATTTGTATATTATATACGCACTCCATGTCTTTTTTACAATATCCAACATTTTCAAGAGGACTTACCATATTTTTTTGGCGGTACATATAGTAAGGATACATACCGATGCTTCTGCAAGAGTCTGAAGCAATGCTGTACATATCATCTGTTTCGATATTTTTATTTTTATATCCTCTCTCATTTAATACAGAAGCTCTTTTTACAGCCATCGTATGTATCGTTATGCTTTCAGGAGAGAGAGTTTTTATCTTTTTCATCGTATTTTCAACATCTTTTTTAGTTTCTCCTAAAAGGCCAATAATAACATCCATATTTATATTATTAAATCCAAGGTTTCTAGCAAGAATGTACTTTTCAATAACATCCTTTGATGTATGGTTCCTTCCTATTCTTTTTAAAGTATCATCATTCATAGTTTGAGGATTTATGCTAATTCTCGAGCAACCGTATTCTTTAATTACCTTTAATTTCTCTTCATCGATTGAATCCGGTCTTCCTGCTTCAACTGTAATTTCTTTAACTCTAAGCAAATCAATATGATTTGACAGTTCATTAAACATTTTATCAAGATTATAAGGACTTAAAGCTGTAGGTGTTCCACCTCCAATATAAATCCTATCAATATTAAAACCCTTTGCAGTTAAAAAACGAAGGGTTTCTCTTATTTCCCTTTGTATCGCTTCAATATACCCATTTATTAAGAATTCATTTCCAAATACAGGAGTTGAAGTAAAGGAACAGTATATACAGCGAGTAGGGCAAAAGGGAACATCTATATATAAACTTATATTCTTTTCATTATACGTTAAAAATTTAGATTCATTTTTTGCCACTTCAAGAACAAGATTAGCCTTTTCAAAGGACAATTCATAATTAGATATTAGATAATTTAAAATTTCTTCATTGTTTAAATTCTCTTTAAAGCATTCATGGACTATTTTTGTAGGTCTTATTCCTACAAGAATACCCCATGGTATATTACTGCCTGTATACCTTTTTAGTGCCCTTAAAGCAGTTATTTTAATTGCATTTTTTATATTTTTCTTATCATAGGTAATATTAACTTTTTCATTTATTGTCAAAATATCATCTTCATATATTTTAAATTCAACAAATAGTTCATTTAAATCTGCTGTACTTTCAAAAGAGCACTTATATTCATCAGTAAATTCGATCTCATTTTTATTATAAAAAAGAGAAATTATTTGAAACAGCTCATATCTATAATCATGTCCATTTAGTTTAACTTTAATCATTTCCATCCCCTTAATAGTCCTCTTCAGCCTCTTTTTTAAGGCTCATTAATTCTTTATCGCTAATGTTAAGTTCTCGGGCGATAATCTTATCATCAAATCCTTCTTCGACAAGATCTAAATATTTATCATAATCAAATTCTTTAAAAATGTTTTCTGATAGCTTAGACTTAAAAGGCAGGGTTTTTTTCCTTTTCATGAAATCACCCCTCAAAACTTTTAATTCTAATTTACCCAAATTATCTTAAAATATTCATTATAAAAAAGGATTATATTTTTTCTCTTCACCAACAGTTGTAGATGAGCCATGTCCAGGATAAATAAGCGTATCGTCGCTATAAATCATTAGCTTTTCTTTAATAGAATTAATAAGCTGTTCATAAGATGCTCCTGGAAAATCAGTTCTTCCAATTGAACCTTTAAAAAGAGCATCTCCAGTTAAAATTATATTATCTATTTTTAATGAAACACTTCCCGGTGTATGTCCTGGCGTTTCTAAAACTTCGATATTTATATCTCCTACTTTTATTATATCTCCCTCTTGTATATATTCATCTATCTCAAAGAGCTTAATATTTCTTAAAATAGGAGTTATGCTGAGAGTTTCACCCTTTGTTAAATATTCATCTTTTTTATTCATAAGTATTTTTGCCTTAGTTGCTTCCTTTAGTTCCCATACACCCGCTATATGATCTCCATGACCATGAGTTATAATGATGTATTTTATTTCAAGTCCGTTTTTTTTACATTCCTCAAGTATTCCTTCAGGATTTCCACCTGGATCAACAATAGCTCCTGTTTTCGTATTTTTATCCCCTATAATATAGCAGTTTGCCATATATATTCCTGCTGGATAAACTTTTAAAATCATAATAACACCTCATTAAAAATTTTTTTTGCTATCTATAAGAAGAGTAACCGGACCATCATTTATTATTTCAACCTGCATATAGGCTTGAAATTTACCTGTTTCAACTCTGTCAACATATTTTTTGCACTCTTCAACAAACCTTAAATACATACTCTCTGCATAATCAGGCTTTGCTGCCATCATAAAATTAGGTCTTCTTCCCTTTCTGCAATCTCCATAAAGAGTAAACTGAGACACAATAAGAAGACTTCCTTTTATATCTAAAAGCGACAAATTCAGCTTTCCATTTTCATCCTCAAAAATTCTAAGATTGCAAACCTTTTCTGCAAGATACTGAATATCCTCATCAGTATCAGCATCTTCAACTCCTAATAGGACTAAAATCCCTTCATTTATCTGCCCTACTATATTTTCATCAACTTTAACCTTAGATGATTTAACTCTTTGAACAACTGCCCTCATAAAATCACCTCTTTAAACTCTATAAACATCAATTATTCCTTGAAGCTTTCTAAAATCCTTCATAATTTTATCAATCTGCGTCGTATTATTAACCTGCAATGTAAGACCTATTATCGCCATATTATTCTTGCCTGCCCTTGCATTCATAGCTTTTAGTGCTAATTTAGCATTGGTCAATACGTTTGTTATATCTGCAAGAAGTCCATGCCTATCATAGGCTTCAATTTGAATATCAGCAAGAAAATCAGCAGTATGCTCCCCTGTCCAACTTGCATCCACAACTCTTTCAGGCTCAAAGTTTGCAAGATTTTGATAGTTTTTACAATCCTTCCTATGAATAGAAACACCTCTTCCTTTAGTTATAAAACCTACTATATCATCTCCCGGCACTGGATTACAGCATTTTGCAAATCTAACAAGTAAATCCTTTTCTCCCTTTACTACTATACCAGGCTTTTTGCCCTCTTGTTTAATGCTTTTTCTTGTAAATTCCTGTTTTTCAGGTAATTTAAAAAGATGTTCTTCGCCTATATCATTCTTATTTATTTCTTCCTTTATCCTCGATACTATTTGGTTCGCAGTAAAGGATCCATTCCCAATAGCTGAATACATATCCTCTATCTGTGAAAAATTGAATCTTTTTAATATAGCATCTATATATTCTGATTTCATAGCTTCAGAATATATAAGTCCCTGTCTTTTTATTTCCTTTTCAAAGGATTCTCTTCCTTTTTCAACATTTTCCTCTTTATATGTTTTCTTAAACCACTGTCTAATTTTAGTTTTAGCCTGGGAACTCTTTACAATATTAAGCCAATCCCTACTAGGACCTTTTGTTGTATTTGATGTAATAATTTCAACTATATCACCAGTAACAAGTTTATAGTCTAAGGGAACCATTTTTCCGTTTACTTTTGCCCCAACACATCTATTCCCTATATCTGTATGGATTCTATAAGCAAAATCAAGTGGAGTAGAATCAATCGGAAGATCTATAACTGTACCCTTAGGAGTAAATACAAAGACTTCATCGGAAAACAAATCTATTTTAACTGTCTCCATAAACTCTTTAGCATCTTTAGCATTTTTTTGATACTCCATTATTTCTCTGAGCCATTTTAGTCTATCCTCTATTTCATCTTCCTGTATCCCCTCTTTATACTTCCAATGGGCAGCAATACCATATTCAGCAGTCCGGTGCATTTCCCATGTTCTTATCTGTATTTCAAAAGGCTGTCCCTTAGGTCCCATTACAGTAGAATGAAGAGACTGATACATATTAGGTTTTGGCATAGCAATATAATCTTTAAATCTTCCCGGTATAGGCTTCCATAGAGTATGAGCAATTCCTAAAGAAGCATAACAATCTTTTATCGTATCAACAATAACTCTTATAGCAAGAAGATCAAAAATTTGATCAAAATTTTTATTTTTTTGATACATTTTTCTATATATGCTATAAAAATGCTTAGGTCTTCCATCTATATCCGCTTTTATGCCGGATTGAGAAAGTTTTTCACTTAATATTTGTATTATTTCATTGATTTCGTTTTCTCTCTCAGCTCTTTTTTTAGAAACCTTATTTACAAGATCATAATATTCTTCTGGCTTTAAATATCTAAGAGCCCAGTCTTCAAGTTCCCATTTTATCTTAGATATACCGAGTCTATGAGCAACAGGTGCATATATATCTAAAGTTTCCTGTGCCTTTGACTTTTGCTTTTCTTGAGGAAGGTATTTTAATGTTCTCATATTATGAAGCCTATCTGCAAGTTTTATTAATATTACTCTTACGTCCTTTGCCATGGCCAAAAGTACTTTTCTTATATTTTCAGCCTGTTGTTCTTCCTTAGACTTATATTCTATTTTACCAAGCTTTGTAACCCCTTCTACAAGATCAGCAATATCAACATTAAATTCCCTTTTAACATCTTCATAAGTATATTCTGTATCCTCTACTACATCGTGAAGGAGTGCAGCACAAATAGTATCGGTATCAAGACCCATCTCAATAAGTATAAGTGCAACTTCAACAGGATGCATAAGATAAGGCTCACCCGATTCTCTCATCTGCCCATCATGTGCTTTTTTTGCAACAGAATAAGCTTTATATATAATATTTATATCAAGTCTTTCTTCAAGATTTAATTCTTTAATCCTGTCAGAAATCTTATTAAATAAATTTGATTCCATAACAGCCCTCTTTTCTTCACATTACAACATATGGCTGGTAATATTACCAGCCATATGTTTTTTAATTAATTATATATTAATATTCAAAACTTTGCAATTGTTTTTCGACACGATAAATTAAAATTCATATTTAACTAATGAATTTACGTCAAAGCCTTCAAGTTTTTCTCTTCCATTAAGTCCTGTCAGCTCTACAACAAAGCTTATTCCAACAACTTCTCCTCCAAGCTGCTGTACAAGTTTTGCCACAGCAGATATCGTTCCTCCAGTTGCCAAAAGGTCATCAACAACAAGAACCCTTTGCCCTGGCTTTATAGCGTCTTTGTGTATCTCAAGAGAATCTGTACCATACTCAAGATTATAAGTATATCTTAAAGTATCCGATGGCAGTTTTCCGGGTTTTCTTACAGGAACAAATCCAATGCCGAGAGAATATGCAATAGGGGCACCTAATAAAAAGCCTCTTGCCTCTGGTCCTACAACAACATCTATTTTTCTATCCTTAACCTGATCTACCATCTTATCTATAGTATATTTAAATGCTTCACCATCGCTAAGAAGAGTTGTTATATCCTTAAAGCTTATTCCTTCCTTTGGAAAACCTTCAATTACTCTTATTTTCTGTTTTATATCCATTTTAAATCCTCCCCCATATTTCAATATATAAATTATACAACAATATTAAATTATTTTTAAAGTCTTTATGTAAATTTTTAACTATTTATTTTTAATTTATTTATATATCCTTCGATATATTTTTCTGCTTCATCTACTATTTTTTTTATATCTTCGCTATAAAGACTATAATGCATTTCAAGCCCTACTTTTTCACTTTTTACAAGTCCAGCATCCTTTAATATTCTTAAGTGCTGCGATAAATTAGCCTGGCTGAACTCTATATTTTCATTAAGCTTACATACACATTTAGGTCCAGTATATAAAAATTTAATTATTTTATACCTTATGGGATGTCCGAGGGCTTTAAATATCTTTACCGTTAGTTCATCGGAATTCATTTTTTCACTCTCCTATGTTATTTATAATGATAGTATATTTAAGCGAATAGAAATTTTCAATATAGCAACAACTTATTATACTAATATTTTTAAAATATGTAAACGCCATATTATTATCAATATGGCGTTATAATTATATTTTATGCAATTATAAAGTTAAATAAATATCCTGTAAACAGTATTCCTAAACCAACAATAGTTATGAATATCGCAAGAAGTTTTGGTTTTAATACTCTTCTTAATAAAATCATTTCAGGAACGCTAAGTGCTGTTACTGCCATCATAAAAGAAAGTGCTGTTCCCATAGCAACTCCTGCACGGGTAAGTTCGCTGACAAGAGGAATAATTCCGGCAGCGTTAGAATAAAGAGGAACGCCAACTGCAACAGCAATAAATACCGCAAAGGGATTCCCTTTTCCCATATAAGGTGCTAACGCCTTATTAGGAATCCAACCGTGCATAAATCCTCCTATTGCTATACCAATTATTACATAGAGCCATATTTTCTTGATTAAATCCTTTGTAAAATTCAATGAGTCAATAAGTCTTTCTTTTACTGTAGGATCTGGAATTTCAATTTCTGTGTTAATATTCATCTCATAAACATAACCTTCAACATGTTTTTCTAGATTTAATTTTCCAAGTATTATGCCACTAACTATTGCAATTATTTCACCAGATATAACATATATTAAAGCAATTTTAATTCCAAACATTCCGTATAATAATCCAAGGGCAACTTCATTAACCATAGGTGCTGCTATAAGATATGAAAAAGTAACTCCAAGAGGTACTCCTGCCTCAACAAAACCTATAAAAAGAGGCACAGCCGAGCAAGAACAAAATGGGGTTACTATTCCTAAAAGAGCAGCAAGAATATGACCTAAAAGTACGCTTCCCTTATTTTTAGCAAGTATTTTTCTTGTCTTCTCCGGAGGGAAAAAACTTCTTATAAAAGTAATAGCATAAATTATTATAAATAAAAGTATAAATATTTTTATTGTGTCAAAAACAAAAAAGTTTAAGGCACTTCCAAGTTTACTATCTTTGGCTAATCCAAATATCCCGTATACTAGCCAGTCAGCAAAACGTTGAACTGGTACAAACATAATATCATCTCCTATTTCAAATATATAAGTATTATCTAATATTCAAATTAAAGAAATAGGCAAAACGCCTACTTCTCTTCATTGATGAATTTAACTATTTCATCAACAGTACATACCTTACCAAAAGCTTTTACCTTCTCATTTATTACAATTGCAGGCGTCCTCATAACCCCATAGGCCATAATATCTTTAATATTTTCTACTTTAACAACCTGTGCACTAACGCCTGCTTTTGATACAGCTTCCTTTGCATTTGCTTCAAGCTTTTTGCAGTTTGAACATCCTGTACCTAAAATTTTTATAACCATTTATTACTCCTCCTTAATGCATCTTTTAATTATATAATAATATTCTTATATATTGATGTCAATATAAAGATTCCATTTTGAAATTGTATCCTAAAATTTATTTTTTCCAAATCTATATCACATATACTTAAAATTATTGACTTTGATTCCTATTTCATATATATTTAAATTGAAATTAATAGGTGATGAAGTTCGCCGTTAACCATCTCTTTTGAGATTGATAACTTCTGCAGTATTGTGCAGAAGTTTTATTTTTAGGAGGTAATGCTATGAATTTAAATTCTTTTGTAAACTTTAAAGAAAAAATAATTGAAAACGTTTCAAAGGTTATAGTAGGGAAAAATGATGTTATAGAGCTTGTAACAATTTCTTTTATATGCGGAGGGCATGTTCTTTTAGAGGATATACCAGGCGTTGGCAAAACTATGCTCATTAGAGCTTTTGCAAATTCTTTAGGCTGCGATTTTAAAAGAATTCAGTTTACTCCTGACCTTCTTCCATCAGATCTTACAGGAATAAATTTTTATAATCAGAAGATATGCGATTTTGAGTTTAGAAAAGGTTCTTTATTTACAAACATAGTTCTATGTGATGAAATAAACAGGGCAACGCCAAGAACTCAATCGAGTCTTCTTGAAGCCATGGAAGAAAAACAGATTACAATAGATGGACAAACCCATAAATTAAATGAGCCCTTTATGGTTCTATCAACTCAAAATCCTGTTGAATCCTATGGCACTTTTCCTCTTCCCGAAGCACAACTTGACAGGTTTTTTATGAGAATAAGCATGGGATATCCTAAAAGAGAAGAAGAAATTGAAGTTATTTATAGAAATAAAAACTTCAATCTTATAAATGAAATAAAATCTGTTGTAACGTTAGATGAAATTTTATATGTTAAAAATAATTATTCTAAAGTTAATATTTCAAAAGATGTTATGGATTACATTATGGACATAATCGAAGAAACAAGAAAAAACGAAAAAATACTTCTCGGAGTAAGCCCAAGGGGAACTATAGCGCTTTTTAAAGCCTGTCAGGCAAAAGCTGCTATTGAAGGAAGAGATTATATAATACCTGAGGATGTAAAGATGCTGTCTCCCTATGTCTTAAATCATAGAATAATAACTAAGGGATTAAGTAAGACAAATAATATTGAAATTATAAAATGGATAATCGAAAATATTAAAGCTCCTGTTGAGGACTTTTAGAGGTAAAAGCTATGATATACGCAGTTATTGTGCTCATATTTACAGGTATCATTTTAAATTATCTTTCAAAGAAATACTCTGATTATAATCTTTATTATAAAAGAGAAATATCAAAATCCGTGGTTGAAATAGATGAGGAATTTTATATTACCGTAATAATTGAAAACAAAAAAATTCTCCCTGTAACCTTTATTAAGGTAACAGAAAAATTCCCTGATTCTATATATTATAAATATACTGCAAATATTCTTAAAACAGCAAATTACCTTTATCATAAATCAAGCTATACTCTAATGCCCTATCAGAGAATAAAAAGAACCTACAAAGCAGCATGTAGCAAAAGAGGAAAACATAACTTTTTTGACGTAACTTTAACCATTGGAGATTTTTTAGGTATTGATACTACAAGTAAAAGTATAGACTTTTCACAAAGCATTATTGCTCTTCCAAAACCTTTAAATATAGATGAGCATTTAAAACCCTATGGAGATTATTACGGTGATATATCAGTTAAAAGATGGATAATAGATGATCCTATACTTACAATTGGGATAAGAGAATATACACCTTTTGATCCTCAAAAATTTATACACTGGCCTTCTTCATTAAAATCTAATAAACTTATGGTCAAAAAATTTGATTTTACCTGTGAAAACACAAGCCTTATAATACTTAACATTGAATGTAATAAACCCTTTTGGATTAATATCGATGAAGTAAAAATAGAAAAATGTTTATCCTTTGTCAGGACAATAGTTGAAGATTTTCAAAGAAAAGGAATACCCTATGCCTATATAGATAACATACAAGGAAGCGATTTTTCCAATAAAAATGGAAATATTACTTTTGGATATGGAATTTCTCTTTTAAATCAAATACTTGAGAATCTCGGCAGAGCCTCCTATGCAGCAGATGAAGAATTTGAAGAAACTCTAAAAAAAATATTAAAAAGCAGCTTGAATTACTCCACAACAATAATAATAACTCCTTTTATACACGAAAATTATATTGAATATATTAATAAATTCTCAGCTCTTTCAAACAAATGCGTACTTATAACAATGGATTATAAAAACCTTAACAAATTAGATAATAAAATTTTAATTTTTACCGAAAGAAGTGAGAAAAATGAATAATATTATTTTAATAGAAATAATAAACTTTTACTCATTAGTATTTTCTATTCTAAATTTAATATCAATTTTTTTAGGTTCCATAAAAAGCAACTCCCTTCTTTTTATCTATATAACAGCTTTTACTTTTATATTATATAAATCAAAAAACAAAAACAAACAGTTATTATTTTTTTTATTATTTCCTGCTTTTTTACCTTATTTGTTTTTTAGTTCTATTAACTACATTTTCTTTATAAGTACTATTAACTTTTGTTCTTATTATTTTGTTTTAAAAATAGTAGATAATATAAACTACAGCAATGCTTCAGAGCATTTTACAAAAACATTATATCTGCTTTCTGCAATTATTTTTATAGGACTTTTGAGCGGTAAAATTCATGCATTAAATTTAGTATGTGCTCCCTATATATTTTTATCTTTAATATCTTCTATAACTCTTTTAAGAACTTTAAGAAACATTGAATTAAACGCTATGAATAAAAAAATAAATAGAATAAATCTTATATACTCAATGATAATCTCATTATCTTCAATTATACTCAGCTTAGATTATCTTAGAAAGGGTTTCTATTCTATCTTATTAAAAACCTATTTTATATTAACTGAACTGTTTATGTATGTATTTTATTGGGTATTGTTATTCATAGGATATATTCTCTCTTTTTTAATAATCATTTTAAGAAAACTTTTAAGCAGATTATCTGTAAACAATGTTAAAATTCAAATGCCTGTAACTCCAATTGAAAATATTAAAACTAAAGATTATAAAAGCATATCAAACTTTATTAATTCTAACTTAGTTTTAAATTTTTTATTCAAAGGATTATTTTTCCTTTTGATTATATATATAATAATAAAAATATTTAAAAGATATAACATCAAAAATAAAGAATTAGAAATTTACACGGAAAAAAAAGAATATATCAAAATTGAAAAAAATAATCCTCTAGGAAAAATAAAAAGTACAGTACTTTTTAAAAAAACTAAGGATTACTCAGACCAGATAAGATTTTATTATTTAAAATTTATAAAAAAATCTATTAAAAATAAAATAGAAATTAAAAACAGCGATACAACCTTTGAAATTAACCAAAAAAGTAGCAAAATATTCGACACTGAAATTTTAAATTCTATAAGAGATATTTATATAAATGTAAGATATGGAAGCTTTAAACCCGATAAAAAAACAGTAAAAATTTTTATCGAAAATTATAAGAAGTTAAATATTGTTAAAAAATAGCAATTAATTAATAAAAGAATTACCTTTGCTGTAATATCGAATTTTTAAAATACAATTATGTTATCTATAATTTTGAATAATAAGCTGTACCGTCTTATATCCCATATACTCATTAACATCTAAATTAAAAGCAATATCAATAATTATATTATTGGGTAATCCGTTATAAAGATTATCCAATTCTTTTTTCCCATATCTTCGTATAATAAATTCTTCAAAGTCATTTATGTTTCCAAAGTATAATCCATCCATTAAAACTTTATTTTCTTTGGGACTCAGCTTAAATTTTAGAAAATTACTATCCCCTATTTTCATAGCCCTTAAAAGCTTTACATTTTTTTCTCCAAACAATGGCTTTTCATTTCCCTTTCCGTAGGGTTCAAGCAATTTTAACTCCTCAGCTATTTCAATAGTTATTTTATCTAATGGAAGATGCATATCCAAAGATACTTTTCTAATTAGGTCTTCATCAGTAAGATTAGAATCTTCATTCATCATTTTTCTTAAAAGCTCAACATTTTTCTCTTCTAATGAAAGTCCAGCGGCCATAGGATGTCCTCCAAATTTAATTAAAATGTCCTTGCACTTTAAAAGGCCTTCAAATATATTATAATTTTCTATACTTCTTCCAGAGCCTTTAACGTAGTCCTCACCACAGGTCAAAATAATTGTTGGCTTATTATAGGTTTCTTTAATCCTTCCTGCTATAATTCCTGCAATACTTTCGTGTATTTCCTTATTATAAGCTATTATAATTTTATCATCTTTTAAACTGCTATTTTCTATCTCCTCTAATATTTTCTTAACTCCCTTTAATGTCATATTTTTTCTTTCATTATTTAATGATACAAGTTCCTTTGCATATTCTAAAGCTTCATATTCATCTAAAGTTAATAAAAGTTCTACTCCTTTTTTGGCTATATCAAGCCTTCCCGATGCATTTATACAAGGTCCTATAATAAATCCTAAATGATATGTCGAGATTTTTTTGTTTTCGAGCCCTGACTCTTTAATTAGAGCCTTAAGGCCAATATTTTTAGTGTTATTTATAAGTTCAAGCCCTTTTTTTACTATAATTCTGTTTTCTCCAATTAAATCAACAACATCACAGACTGTTGCAATAGCAGCATATTCTATAAAAGCATCTGTCTCTTTTTTGTTTATTCCCATATTATCATATAAATGCTCAATAAATTTTAAAGCAACCCCTGCACCGCAAAGCTGTTTAAAAGGATAAGAACAATTCCTTTGTTTAGGATTTATTATAGCATCAGCATTAGGCTTTACATATACTTTGCCCTTTTCATTTTCTTCAAAGGGGACATCATGGTGGTCTGTAACAACAACTTTAAGTCCCTTTTCCTTTGCATAATCTATTGGCTCTATAGCTGATATACCATTATCGCAGGTTATTATAGTTTTTACTCCTTCTTCTAAAACTTTATCTATTATATTTTTATTTATACCATATCCATCATTTATTCTGTGGGGTATTTCATAGATAACATCTGCTCCTATACTTTTTAGCGCACTGTAAAGCATAAAAGTGCTTATAACCCCATCAACATCATAATCTCCTATTACAGCTATCTTACTTTTTTCATTTAAACTATTTATTATTATTTCAACACCTTTTTGAATATCTTTCATTAGAATTGGATTCAACATATAATTTTCACTAGAATAAATAAAAGATTTTGCTGACTCATAATCAGTTATGCCTCTATTTATTAAAACCCTGCAAAGCACTTCACTAATTCCTAATTTTTTCGATATATTTTTAACATCAGCATTTATGTTTTTAAGCATCCATTTTTCCAATATAGTCAACCCCCTGTTTTGCATCTTATATAATTATAATATTAGTTTAAAAAACATACAAATAAAAAGAGCCAGTAATCTGGCTCAGATTGTTGATAAACCCCTTGGTTTCAAAAATCAAGGGGTTTATTTATGCGATAGCATATAAATTTTCAAAATAAATTTCTAATTTTAATATAAATATTTTATTAATATTCCTAAAAAATAAAAGGGATAGTACCC
>JAOADY010000100.1 GCA_026417075.1 Caloramator sp. | reverse complement strand
TTGTTGTTTGGATTTAATTTCATTAATCATGGGATACCTCCAAAATTTATTTCTATATATATAATTCTACATAAATTTTTAAAATCCTTTTTGCTACGCAAAAAAAGCTGCTGACAAAATTTGTTTGTCAACAGCCTGAGAACCCTCCTAAGAGGATTCTTTTTTTATTAATAAATTCCCTGTGCATGCATAGCTTCAGCAACCTTGATAAATCCCGCAATATTAGCACCAGCAACAAGGTTATATCCAAATCCATATTCTTCTGAAGCCTTTTTACAGTTGTTGTATATATTAACCATTATCTCATGAAGTTTAGCATCAACTTCTTCTGCAGTCCATGAAAGTCTCATGCTGTTTTGTGACATTTCAAGAGCTGATGTTGCAACGCCTCCAGCATTTGCAGCTTTTGCAGGTCCAACAATAACTCCATTTTCGATAAAATATTGAACTGCCTCATTTGTACATGGCATATTAGCTGCTTCGCATACGAATTTAACTCCATTTGAAACGATTTTCTTTGCATGTTCTAATGTAATATCGTTTTGAACAGCACATGGTATTACTATATCAACCTTTACATCCCATGGTTTTTGTCCTGGGAAGAATTGAACACCATATTTATCAGCATAATCCTTTACTCTTGCACCTTTATTTATCTTTAACATCTCTACAAGGTAATCTACCTTTTCACCTACAACACCATCTGGATCATATATGTATCCGTCTGGTCCTGAAAGTGTAACAACTTTTCCGCCAAGCTGTTCAACTTTTTTACAAACTCCCCAAGCTACATTACCAAAACCTGATACTGCAACTGTCTTCCCTTCAAAGCTTTGACCTTCATGTTTTAACATTTCTAAACAGTAATACGAAACTCCAAAGCCAGTTGCTTCTGGTCTTATCAAGCTTCCGCCGTAGGATAATCCTTTTCCGGTTAATACTCCGTTTTCAAAGGCACCTCTTATTCTTCTGTATTGTCCATATAAGTAGCCTATTTCTCTTGCTCCAACTCCTATATCTCCTGCAGGAACATCCACATCAGGTCCTATATGTCTGTAAAGTTCTGTCATAAAGCTCTGACAGAATCTCATTATTTCACCATCTGATTTTCCTCTTGGATCAAAGTCGGCTCCTCCCTTTCCTCCACCAATTGGAAGACCAGTAAGAGAATTCTTCAATATCTGTTCAAAACCAAGGAATTTAATAATTCCGATATAAACTGATGGGTGGAATCTCAATCCTCCCTTATATGGTCCTATTGCGCCATTAAATTGAACTCTGAATCCACGGTTAACCTGAACTTTTCCTTCATCATCTACCCATGGAACTTTAAACATAATCTGTCTTTCAGGTTCACAAAATCTTTCGAGAAGATTTTCCTCAATATATTCCGGATGTTTTTCTAAAACCGGAGTCAATGAGTTTAATACTTCTTCAACTGCCTGTATAAATTCTGGTTCATTTGGGTTTCTTTTCTTTACGTTTTCAATTACTTTACTAATGTACTCAGACGGGGTAAGATTTTCCTTTGCCATAAAAAAGCCTCCTTAAAAATAAAATAAAATAAAATAAAACAAATATATATCTTTAATTTCATTATGAATTAATTGATTTAATTTTTCAACAACAAAATACTTTTTTATTCAAGTTTTAATTCAAATTATCACAGGTTTGTTTCATTTTTCTTTATTTTATAATATTTTTACTATATATCAAATAGTCTGATAATTGTTTGGCTCACTCAAATTATATATCATTGCTACCTCTAGCTCTATAAGTGTAAATGTTATACTCTTCCCATATATTTTCAAGAGTTTTAAAAGTTTCTGATATATTTTCTTTTTCCCTTAATCCCACTGCAACAATCAACGCATTAATAACGCTAAGAGGTGCCACTAATGAATCTACAAAGGAAGCCATATTGCTCTGAGCGATTAATGTAAGATCCGAATTTGATGCAAGGGGAGATAATAGACTGTCAGTTACTGCAACAACCTTTGCATTTTTACTCTTTGCAAATTGCAATGCTTCTACAGTCCTGCTTGAATACCTTGGGAATCCTATTCCTATAACCATATCTCCTTCCCCTACTCTTAAAAGCTGCTCGAATATATCGCTTACACCATTTGATACAACCTTTACATTATCAAGAATTAGTCCTAGATAAAAACCTAAGAAATCCGCAAGAGCCTGGGAACTTCTAAAGCCCACTATATAAATTCTTTTTGCTTTAAATATCTCATTAACAACCATTTCAAAGGTATTGTTATTTATTTTTTCAAGGGTAGCTCTTATATTCTCCATATCCGCCTTTAAAACGCTTTTTAAAGCGTTTTCTTCGCTTATAAAGTCGCTTGAAATTTCAATTCTTTGTACAGATGTAAGTTTATTTTTAATAAGTTCCTGCAAAGCCACTTGAAGTTTAGGATATCCACTAAAACCAAGCTCATTTGCAAACCTTACTACTGTAGATTCACTAACTCCTACTGTATTTCCAAGCTTAGCAGCTGTCATAAATGCAGCTTTATCATAGTGATTTGTTATATAATTTGCAATCAGTTTTTGACCCTTGCTGAATTCCGTCATGCTGTTCTGTATCTTTTGAATTAGGTCGTTGCTCTTACTTTC
>JAOADY010000004.1 GCA_026417075.1 Caloramator sp. | reverse complement strand
AGATGTGTATAAGAGACAGACTCTTACTACTATTTCTTTAACATCCGTTTTTACTTTAGGATCAAGAACTATAAAACTTATAATATCTCCTTCAAATTTTGTAATTATATCGGTCAGTTTTGCTATCTGCCCTGGTATATCATAGGCAAGAACAGTAATCTTTTGCCCTCTGTTTATACCAAGAGCTTCTGAAAATTGTCTGAATATAGCATAGTGAGTTATAATACCCTCAAATACTCCATAATCGTTAACTACGGCAATAAATGGTACACCATAGATATCAAGGGCATGAGATGCCTTTTCAATTTCATCATTTGGGCTTAAAGATGGAATATCTACCCTCATCAAATCCTTTACTTTTTTAAAATCAAGATAATCATCTCTGTCTCCTCCGATTTCAAAGTATTCCGAATATATCCTTTCCCTTGAAATTATTCCAAGAAATCTTTTATCCTTTGAAACCGGTATAGACAAAAAATCCTTTTCATTCATCTTTTGAAGTGCAGTCCTTAGACTATCCTCAGGTGCTACAGTTATAAGTTCTTCTTTTGGAAGCATTAAGGCTCTTATATACATAGAACCACTCCTTAATCCAAAATAATATTTAGTAAATTATACTACATAATTGAAATAATTTCTATATATTTTAGATATCATATTTCCACATAATAATTGCATCTTCATTATTATCAGTGTAATATTTTTTTCGTACTGCGACTTCTTTAAAGTTGTATTTTTTATAAAGATTAATCGCAGGTATATTGCTTTGTCTTACTTCAAGAGTTATTGAGTGAACTCCTCTTTCCCTGCAACAATTTATCATATCTTCAATAAGCATATTTCCAACACCAATTCCTCTATATTCCGGATGAACAGCTATATTTGTAATATGAGCCTCATCGAGCATAATCCACATTCCTCCATAGGCTATAACAATTCCATCCTTTACTGCTACTCTATATAATGCACATTTATTTGTAGTAAGTTCACAGTAAAAGGACTCCCTTTGCCATGGAGATGCAAAACTTAATTTCTCTATTAAATAAACATCATCTATATATGAAAGTTCCATATTCCTAAAAACTACATCATTCAAAATTTTCACCTGTCCTTTTTTCATACTCCCTTTCTGCTTGAGATTTTCTTATGTATATAGGGCTAAAAGTATATATGCTATGCTTTTCACCATCTTTAAGCCTTAAAAGTGCAAGTTCTCCAAGAAAAGATGCCCTTGGCATCATAGTAGAAAGCGGAGCAAAATACGCTCTATCCTTTAATGTTTCTTTAATTATATTTTCATGTATTTTAACTCCATCTCCGCAAAACATAATCTTATTATCCTTTAAATTTTCCAAAAGTTCATTTATATGAAGAGCTTCATATCCGCAAAGCTTAATAAGTTTTCCCCCCTTCCATCTAAATTTACATGTATATACATTATCCCTTAAAGCATCCATAATTGGACATATAATACCGTCAAACCCAACTTGTGCAAAAGCCATTGAATCAAGACTTGAGATAGCTATAAAATCTTTATTTTTTCCTTGGGCTATTCCTTTTGCTGCAGCAAGACCTATTCTAAGCCCAGTAAAAGAGCCTGGACCTGCAGATACTGCAACAGCATCTATATCATCAATAGTTATATCAAGCATTTTTAAAATATTTTCTATCATTGGAAGAAGCACTACAGAATGTTGAAGCTTATAATCCAAAAATACCTCCGCCTCAAGTTTTTTTTCATTTATTACAGCAACACCAGCAACACTTAAAGATGATTCTATAGATAGTACTCTCATTTTATTCCTCCAAAATTAGTTTTTTTTGAATCTATATGTATTTCACGAATATCTTCATCTACCTTTTTTATATTTATCTTTATAATATCCTTTGGAAGTATTTCACAAATCATATCTCCCCATTCAATTATAGATACTCCGTTGCCAAAAATATATTCATCAAAACCTATTTCATAAAGTTCATCTACATCGTTAATTCTATATACATCAAAATGATATAAAGGAAGCTTTCCACTATATTCATTAACTATGGTAAAGGTTGGACTTGTAATATGCTCATCAACCTCAAGACCCTTTGCAATACCCTTTGTAAGCTGGGTTTTTCCTGCACCTAAATCCCCGTTTAAAGATATAATATCCCCTCTATTTAAAACCCTTCCAATTTTTATACCCAATTCAAAAGTCTCTTCTGCACTCCTTGTTTTTATTATCATATTCTCAACCTCTATTCTATAATAATCAACATCTATATTTTAGCCTTAAATTCCAAAAAATAAAAGAACCTATACGGTTCTTTTATTTTATATTTTATAGATATCTATATCCTCTTTAAACTGCTCTGTAAGTTTATTAAAGTCAGCTATACTTGTTGTAAGTTTCTTTATTTGTTCCGTATAACTTGACACATTAGCACTAACTTCTTGTGAAGATGCTGAATTCTCCTGAGCTATTGCAGCAAGAGATTCTATCTTTCCATAAACTTCAGAAATCGCACTTGTTGCAGCTTCAAGCTTATTTGAAGTATCTATCATAACCAAAGCTACCTGTTTTATCTTATCCTTAGCTGCATTGCTACTATTAACTGCATCATTAAGATTACCATTTTCATCCTTCAAAACTTTAAACTGTTGTTCAAGATTTGAAACAAGGTCTTCTATTTCCTTTATAAAATCCATAAGACTGCTATTTATATCCTTTACTGCATTGTTTGACTGTTCCGCAAGCTTTCTAACTTCTTCTGCAACAACAGCAAATCCTCTTCCTGCTTCTCCTGCTCTTGCTGCTTCAATAGAAGCGTTAAGAGCAAGTAGATTTGTCTGTTCTGCAATTGAAGATACAAGACTTACTATATCTGTTATTCCTTTAGCTCTGTTTTGAAGGTTTAAGCCGCTGTTTTTAACATCTTCAAATTTATTTAAAACCTCATTTAATTTTTGAGCTGTACTATCAACATTTTTAAAACTCATATCTATTCCATCAACTGCATTTTCAAGTTTATCCTTATTTTCCATTTCAAGTTCAACAGCAGTTTTTATAGCCTCAACATTAGAATTTAAAAGAGCTACTGAAGTCTCTGTCTCCTGTGCCTGAGTCATAGCTGCCATAGCAACCTGTTCAACAACTCCCGAAATTTCTCCTGATGTACTATTCATCTTATCAGCAATACCCTTTAATGTATTACTGAAAGTATTCATTTCATCAGTAAGTCCCTTAATTCCAACAAAATCTTTTCTAACAAGATCCTTATATTCATTTAAAAGACTATATATATCTTCATATATATCATTTGTTATAATTTTACCATTTTCAACATATTCATGATTTTTTATAGTTTCTATTTCTCTTAAAATATCATTAATTGGCTTATTTAAAATTCTTAAAGCTGCAAAGCAGGATATAAAAGAACCTATAAAGGCTACCAATATTCCATAAAGATTAAAAGATTTTAATGGTACAGTAACTATTAAACTTAATAAAAGAACAAAAATCGATGTAAAAATTGCTGCCTTTAAATTTATATCTTTTATAAAGCCAAAGGACATCATTTTATTTAATTTATAATTCTTTACAAAATATATATCCTTTTCAAAGGTAAGTTTAATTTCAAGATTTTCACTATCCTTTTTTATTTCCTCAATATTTATATTCTCATTATAATATTTAGCTGCACCATCTATAAGCCCAAGGAAATAATCAAACATACCCCTTTTGGAATTATATGTGAAAATAGCTTCTTTATTTGAAATTGGCTTAAGGTTTAATATTGGAGGCTTTGCCCCTGCTATTCTTTTAACAACAATCAAATGAACATCATGCATAGACTTTAAAAAACTATATAAATTATCATGTTTAAAAAAAGCTGGATAATCCTTTGAAAAGGTTAGAATATTATTAATTCCAATATTTCTCCATAGCTGTGATGTTGGTATACCTTTTAAACTTGCAATATTATTTATTATCGTATGTATTTTTTTATCATCAACATCCTCTAAAGGAGAAAATGTTCTGTCACTTCTCTCCCCTGCCTGCTCCATAGATTTATCAACTATATCATTCCCATACAGCTCTCTGCATGTTTTTAGCCATGTAGATACTACTGTCCCTTTCACATTAACACCTCCAAAATTTTATTTCATTACTAATAGAATCATATAATATTTTAAGATATAATGGAAAATATAGCAATGACTTGTCGAATACTTATATCATATTACTATTTTTATCGGAAAATAATTATTAAAGTTTAGGAGGATTTATGTTAAATATTGATCTAAATCAACTTTTATCTTCTCTATCAATGGCAATAGATTTATCTCACTGCAGCATTTCCTATGAAGAAAGTCTTTTAGATAAAAAATCTAATATTTCGCCTATGGAAAGACATAGATTTTTTAACCATTCAAAAAGAACCTGCTATGTTTCTCTTTGTATAGCAAAACTTATAAATGAAGATAAAAAATTTTTAAACGATGTATATATAAGCTCAGTTCTTCACGACATAGGTGTTACCTCATCGATAGATAAATGTCATGGAGACGATATATTCATTAAGAACCACTGCCTTAATGGAGAAGATATACTAAAAAAGTTCCCAATAAATTCTAATATATCAAAGTTTGTTAAATACCATCATGAAAATTATGATGGTACAGGCTGTTTTAAACTTTCTAAAGATGATATACCCCTAATTTCTCAAATTATAAGGCTAGCTGATATTTTTGAGCTTTTATATGATGAAACAAAACCTAACTATTTTCAAAGAAAAAATATTTTAAACTATTTATTGAAAGAAAAGGGCTCTATTTTATCTCCTTACATAACGGATTTATTTTTTAAAGCTCAAAGTGTTGAAATGTTTTGGTGGGATGTAGATAATCTATCCTTTAGTTCAAATGTAATAAATAATGTTGTTCCTACAGATTATATACCTGTAAGCCTTGAAGATTTAAAATCCATAGCTGTTGTTTTTGCAGATATAATAGATAATAATAGCCACTTTACCTTTAAACATTCCTATAATCTCTCAAAACTTACTGAAAAAATATCGGATTATTTAGAATTTAGCTATGAAAAAAAGGTTAGATTTTCTATTGCTGCTCTTCTTCATGATATAGGAAAACTTGCAGTCCCCAATTATATACTAAACAAAAATGGAAAACTTGATGAAATTGAAATTTCTATAATAAAATGTCACACTTACTACACCTATTCTATACTTTCAAAAATAAAAGGTCTTGAAGATATAGCCTCTTGGGCTTCAAATCATCATGAAAAACCAAATGGAATGGGATATCCAAGAGGACTTAAATCCGAAGATTTAAGCCTTGAAGATAGACTTCTTGCTATTTGCGACATATATGAAGCATTAACATCTGATAGACCATACAAAAGTGGAATGTCTAAAGAAAAAGCCTTTAAAATACTCGATGATATGGCTTTAAAGGGAGATGTTTGTAACGAAGCCTTAAACATAGTTAAAAAATGCTTTTGATATTAAAGCCCGAAGATTAATTAAAACTTCGGGCTTATTAATTATTATTTATGCAGTATTGGAAATACTTTTTTGTACGCAAGCATAGTAACTATTGATACTATAATCCCTTTTAGTATATTAAAAGGAAGTATACTGTATATAATAAGGGTATTTATATCCTTTACGCTGCTATTTACCTTTGCTGCAAGAGCTACAACTTTTTCTATAGGAAATCCAAGAAGGCTTTCATATAGAGGAAGGAATACAAGGTAATTTCCAATAGATGCCGTAACCCCCATTGATATGGTACCAAATACCAAAGCTATAAGAGCTCCTTTTTTTGTTTTATTTTTTTTACAAATAACTCCAGCAGTCTACGCCATCGAACTTCCTACTATAAAGTTTGCCATCTCTCCTATCCCTGCTGTGCTATTCCTTACTATAAGATGAATCAAATTCTTTAAAAATTCAACTAAAATTCCTGCAAAGGGGCTAATAGAAAAGGCCGCAAAAACTGCTGGAATATCACTTATGTCTATTTTTAAAAATTCTGGAAATATAGGCAGAGGAAATTCTAAAAACATGAGCACAAAAGCCATAGCCCCTAAAACAGATACTTTTATTAATCCTGATAGTTTTTTGTTCGTCATAAAAACCCTCCCAAATGTCAGGGCAGATGCAATAAAAAAACTCCTGAATCTTCAGGAGTTAAAATACACATTACATCTTCTTCCATCCAGACTTTACTGTCGGCTCCGGAATTACACCGGATCATGCCTCTCGGCTCGCGGGCTTTACCGCCGGTCAGGAATTTCACCTTGCCCTGAAGATTTTATTTTTCATTTATTATACTACATAGTAAACCTTGATAAGTCAAGTATTTTAATATACTTTCTCTTTGTTTCGATAATCTTATCCCTTTTCATTTCAGCAAGTATCCTCGACAGAGTTTCCCTCGTCATGTTCAATATTTCTGCAATCTGGGAAAGAGTTAAATCTAAATTTACAATTACATTACCTTTTTCATCAATTTTACTATAATTTTTAAAATATTCAAGTATAAAATTCACAAAAGAAACTTTGCACTCTCCTGAAGCAAGCCCACCCTGCCTTAAAGTAAGCGTTCTTAAAGTTTCTAGGAAAATATAATGTAACTCATTTTTAAATTCTTCACTTTGTGATGCTAATTCTTTTGCTTTTTTTACTTCTATTGCATAAATATAGCAACTAGTAATGGCTTTATAATTTACAACCTCAGACAAATCCGAAAACGAAGAATAGCCAAAAAATTCTCCTTGTATCAAATATCCATAACAACTTTCTTTGCCATAACAATCTTCTTTAGTTAAAATTACTTTTCCTTTTTCTATAAAGTAAAAATAATCATCAATAGCACCTTCTCTTAAAATAACTTCATCTTTAAGATATAATATTTTTTTATAACCATTTTTAAAATATTTTTCGATAAAGTCCACATAATATTCAGGACTTTTTCTATTTTTGCTAAAATGAGTAGATAATATATTATTATATATCTCATTATTTAACATATCATCACGCCTTTTAATAATAATTTTATCTATATTAATTATCGTTTTAAAATACAATAAGTTTATATTTTTTATAAAAAAAATTGCAGGATTTACCTGCAATTATCTTTCAAAAACTATTTTTCCATTAATAAGTACATATTTTGTTTTTGATTGTATATCAAAAGGATGCCTATCAAATACTACAATATCAGCATCTTTTCCTTCTTCTATAGAACCGACCCTGTCATCTATTCCAAGAATCTGAGCAGGATTTATAGTTATTGCTCTAAGAGCAATATTCTCATCAAGTCCTGCCTTTACTGCAAGCGCCGCACAAAGGGGAAGATAGTGAACAGGAATTACAGGATGATCCGTCATAAGAGCAATCTTAACTCCTTCTCTTGCTAAAATTGATGCTGTTTCAAAGGTAAGCTCCCTTAACTCTATCTTTGAACGTTCTGTAAGAGATGGTCCTACTATTGCAGGATATCCTTCTTTTGCAAGTTCTTTTGCTATTAAATGCCCTTCTGTACAATGGTCTAAAGTAAGTTTTAAATTAAATTCTTTTGCTATTCTAATTGCTGTAAAAATATCATCTGCTCTGTGGGCATGGGCTTTTAGAGGAATTCTACCTTCTATTACAGGAATTAAACTTTCCATTTTTATATCAAATTCAGGCATATCCTCTTCATCTTTTTCCCCATTCTTCTTTGCCTTTATATAGTCTTTCGCTCTGTATAAATAGTCCCTTAATATTGCAGCAATAGCCATTCTAGTTGTTGGCATTTGATGCTTATCATCATAGGTAGATTTAGGATTTTCACCAAAGGCTACCTTCATCGCAGCAGGTTCCTTTACTATCATATCATCGACCCTAATACCTTTAGTCTTAATTATAGCAAAAGTCCCTCCAATAACATTAGCGCTTCCAGGTCCTGTACAAACGCAAGTAATTCCATTTTCATAGGCCTCTTTAAAACATTTATCCATGGGATTTATCGCATCAATAGCTCTAAGGTGAGGAGTTGCAGGATCAGTTGCTTCATTTCCATCAGCTCCTTCAAATCCTACAGCATCTTCCCACATTCCTATATGGCAGTGAGCATCTATAATTCCAGGCATTATATATCCTCCATCAGCATCTAAAACTTTAACCTCACCGCTATAAGAAAGGTTTTCCCCAACCTTTAAAATTTTGCCATCATCTACTAAAACCTCTCCATTTTTAATAGCTTCTCCTGCCATTGTAAGTACAGTACCGTTTTTAATTAATATCATAATCCTTCCCCCTTTATACTCCCTTCATTGAAAGGGATATTCTTTTTCTTCTTAAATCAACATCAAGAACCTTTACATTTACTATGTCCCCAACCTTTAAAACCTCGAGGGGATGCTTAATAAATTTATCTGATATCTCAGATATGTGCACAAGTCCATCCTGATGAACCCCTATATCAACAAAAGCTCCAAAGTCAGCAACATTTCTTACTGTTCCCTTTAATATCATTCCGCTTTTTAGATGTTCTAACTCTAAAACATTAGACATTAGTATTGGCTTTGGAACATCCTCTCTAGGATCCCTTCCCGGCTTTTTAAGCTCTGATATTATATCTCTTAAGGTAGGTACTCCAATATTAAGGGTATTTGACAGGTTTTCTATTCCTTTTATATTAATTTTTTCATCTATATCGTTTATTTTTCTATTTTTAACATCCTCAGGGCTGTATCCTAAAACCTCTAGAAGCTTTGATGCAGCCTCATAGGATTCAGGATGAACAGCAGTATTATCCAGTATGTTTTCTCCATCAGGTATCCTTAAAAAACCTGCACACTGCTCAAAAGCCTTTTCCCCAAGCCTTTTTACTTTTAAAAGTTCTTTTCTATTTTTAAACTTACCATTTTCTTCTCTGTACTCCACTATGTTTTTAGCAATTGCAGAATTAATTCCAGATATATATGTTAAAAGAGATGCAGAGGCTGTATTTAAATCAACACCAACAGAATTTACGCAATCCTCAACAACGCCTTTCAAACTCTCATCAAGCCTCTTTTGAGAAACATCGTGCTGATACTGCCCAACTCCAATGGATTTTGGATCGATTTTAACAAGCTCTGCTAAAGGATCCTGAAGCCTTCTTGCAATAGATACCGCACCTCTTAAAGAAACATTAATATCAGGAAATTCCTTTGCTGCAAGTTCTGATGCAGAATATACTGAAGCTCCTGCTTCACTTACAATAACATAGTAAACCTTTTTACCACTTTCGTTTTCAATCTGCTTTATAACATCGGCAATAAATATTTCGGACTCTCTTGAAGCTGTTCCATTGCCAAGGGATATTATATCTACATTATATTTATATACAAGTTCTTTTAATATTTTTGTGCTTCCCTCAATATCATTTTGAGGCGCCGTAGAATAAACCGTTGCTGTATCTAATAGCTTTCCAGTTTCATCAACTACAGCTATTTTGCATCCTGTTCTAAATCCTGGGTCAAAACCTAAAACGACTTTACCTTTTATAGGTGACTGCATGAGAAGACTTCTTAAATTAGCAGAAAAAATCTTTATTGCCTGTTCCTCAGCTCTTTCTGTAAGAAGATTTCTAATCTCTCTCTCAATTGAAGGTGCGATAAGTCTTAAATAACTATCCTTTATTGCTGATTTTATATATTCTATTTCTTCACCATTCCTTTTTATTATATTGCTCTCAAGAAATGATAATATTTTATCTTGAGGCGCTTCTATCTTAACTGATAAAAACTCCTCCTTTTCTCCCCTGTTAATTGCAAGAATTCTATGGGGAACAATTCTGTTTACAGCTTCAGAGTATTCGTAATACATCTCATAGGGAGATGTATCCTCCTTTAAAGCTTTTGATACTAAAAGACCTTCTTTATAAGTTATAGATCTTATCTCTTTCCTGTAATCAGCATTATCAGATATATCCTCTGCTATTATATCAAGGGCACCTGCTATTGCATCATCAGCACTTAAAACCTCAAGCTGCTCATTTATATATTTCGAAGCTTCTTCAATTAAAGAACCTTTAAATTCCTGACTTATAATAAAAACAGAAAGAGGCTCTAATCCCTTTTCCTTTGCAACAGTAGCCCTTGTTCTTTTTTTAGGTCTGAAGGGTCTGTAT
>JAOADY010000146.1 GCA_026417075.1 Caloramator sp. | reverse complement strand
GTCTTATTCCTCTTGCAGATATATCATCAGGAGGAGATTTGTTAGATAGAATAGCTGGAGTTAGAAGACAATGTGCTGTAGAAATGGGTATTGTAGTTCAGCCAATAAGAATAAGAGACAATCTTCAGCTTGCGACTAATGAATATATAATAAAAATTAGAGGTACAAGCGTTGCTAAGGGAGAAATACTATGTAATCATTATCTTGCTATTGATGCATTAGGAGAAGGAATTGAAATAGATGGAATAAAAACAGTTGAACCAACTTTTGGACTTCCTGCAGTTTGGATACCGGAAAGTAAAAAAGAAGAAGCAGAACTTATAGGGATAACGGTCGTAGATCCTACTACAGTTCTTGTAACTCACCTTAGTGAAATAATTAAAAGATATGCTCATGAACTTCTTGGAAGACAGGAAGTTAAAATGCTTGTTGATAATCTCAAGGAAAATTACAGTGCTGTAGTGGAAGAGCTTATACCTAATATTTTAAGTATAGGGGAAGTACAAAAAGTGCTTCAAAATCTTTTGAAAGAAAGAGTTCCTATAAGGGATTTAGTTACTATATTTGAAAGTCTTGCTGATAATGGAGTTAACACAAAGGATATTGAACTTTTAACTGAATATGTTAGATTTTCCTTAGCAAGAACTATTTGTAAGAACTTGACAGATGAAAACAATTGTATCAAAGTTTTAACAATACATCCAGATTTGGAAAATTTAATTGGAGATAATATACAAAAATCCTATCAAGGATCTTATCCTGTAATAGATCCTGATACGACAAAAAGCATTTATGAATCCATTAAGCATAATATAGAAACCTGTGAATTTAATAATGGACAACCTATAATTCTTTGTTCTCCAAGGATAAGACCTGCATTTAGAAAACTTACAGAAATTGTATTCCAAAATCTTACTGTTTTATCCATGAATGAAATACCAACAGATGTTCAAATAGAAACTGTGGGGATGGTGTCAATATAATGATAATAAAAAGGTATGTTGTTGATAATATGAATGAAGCTATGGTAAGAATAAGATATGAATTAGGAAATGATGCTGTTATAGTTAGTCAAAGAAAAATAAGACAAAAAGGATTAATTGGTATTTTTAAATCACGAAAGATTGAAGTTACAGCAGCAGCAGATGATAAGAAAAAAAATGTTAAATCTAATAATGAAAAAAGGGAAGAATTAGAAAAAGAGCTTACTGATATAAAAAATATGGTTTCAATTCTTTTGAGTCAAAGGGATACGAATAAGAAAGATAGTAAGAATAAAACAAAACAAAAACTTTTAGAAAACGATATACCAAATGAAATTATTGAAGATATATATGGAAACATAAAGTTAAAAAATCAAGATAAGAAGTTATCTCCTAAAGTTATTCAAACTTACTTTAAGGAGGCTTTGCTTGATATAATTAAAACTGATGAAAATAAAGATGAGAGGATTCAAGTATTAGTAGGACCTACCGGTGTCGGTAAAACTACAACAATTGCAAAACTTGCTAGTTTATATTCTTTATATGAAAATAAAAAAGTTGGATTAATTACAATTGACACATATAGAATAGGAGCTGTTGAACAGCTTAAGACTTATGCTCAAATTCTCTCAGTACCCTTTGAAGTTGCGTTATCTATAAAGGATATTCCTGAAATTATTAATAAAATGAAAAATTGCGATATTATTTTGATAGATACAACAGGAAGAAATAGTAAAAATATAATGCAAATATCTGAAACAAGAAAATATATTGAAACTGCTAATGCTGATAAAGTTCATCTTGTTTTAAGTATGACAACAAAACAAGGCGATTTGAAAAAAATAATAGAAAATTATAAAATGGTCAATTATAATAGTTTAATATTAACAAAAGTTGACGAAACTAATGCTTATGGTTCTATTCTTTCGTGCTGCTATTATGGCAATGTACCAATTTCATTTTTAACAACTGGACAAAATGTACCTGAAGATATTGAAAAGGCGGATAAAGATAAAATATTGAAACTGGTACTGGGAGATGATAACTGATGGATCAGGCTTATAAACTTAGGAGTTTAATAAATAATAAAAAACAAAATGATCATAAATTTAGGGTAATTGCTGTTACAAGCGGAAAAGGGGGAGTTGGTAAAACTAATTTTGCTGTTAATCTTGCAATTGCACTAAAAAAAAGGGGACTTAGGGTTACAATTCTTGATGCGGATTTTGGAATGGCAAATGTTGATATTTTATTTGGGATAAAAACTCGATATACAATATACGATATTCTTTATAACGATAAAACAATTGATGATGTATATGAATTGACTGATGAGGGAGTAAAAATTATTCCAGGAGGCTCAGGGATAAAGGAACTTTTAGATCTTAATGATGAAAAGAGGAATAAAATTATAGATGAATTTTCAAAAATAAATGATATAGATGTACTTATTATTGATACCGGAGCTGGATTATCAAAAACTACATTGATGTTTCTTACCTTTGCAGATGATATTGTTGTTATAACAAATTCAGAACCATGTTCTTTAACGGATGCTTATAGTCTTATAAAAATAATTAGTAAAGAAAATATTAAAAGTAACATTGGTATAGTAGTAAACAGGGTTAAAAATATAGTTGAAGGTCGAGAAACTTTTAACAAATTAAATAATGCAATTAAAATTTTTTTAGATAAAGAAATAAAATATCTTGGGTATATATCTGAAGATTCTAAAGTTATAAATTCGGTTAGAGAACAAAGACCTTTTATATCAGTATATCCCAAATGTGAGGCAGGTCTTTGTATAAATAAAATAACTTCTGAAATATTAGGAGTTGTTGAAAGTAGTAGAAATGCAACGGTGAAAGAATATTTTTCAAAAATACTTAAGTTTATGGGGAGATAAAATATGGATGGTTTTAATATAAAATTATATATTAATCAAAACATTGAAATAATTGATAATAATATGACCTATAAGAGCACTATACAGGACATTAAGGAGGATTTTGTGCTTATAGGCATGCCTATTTCAGGCAATAGGTATTTGCTTATTCATCCCGGAAGCATTATTGAGTATTACATTATGAATGAAAAAGAAGTTTTTAAGTGTCGATCGGTTGTGCTAGGAAAAACGAATGAGAAAAATATTCAGCTTGCAGTATTAAGTTACCCGGAAGTTATAGAAAAAGTTCAAAGGAGAGAGCATTTTAGGCTTCCTATTGTTATGGATGCTAAGTTTTTTCCATTGCCTGAAGGAAGAGTTTATATAGATTTAAAAGATGTACCTTGTGGATATTTTAAAAATTTACAAAGAACTGTAACAGCTGATATAAGTGGTGGAGGTATCAAAATAATATCTAGAGAAAACGTTAAAAAGGATAATTATGTCCTTCTTTCTATTAATATACCTGAGGAAATAAATGTTTTGTGTAAGGTTGTAAGATGCGATTTTGATACAATTAATAAAAATTATAAGTTAGCATTGAAGTTTGAAAGAATAGATGAAAGGATAAGAGAAAAAATTATTAGATTTATTTTTAGTAAAATTCGGGAACAAAGCAAATTATTTAAATAGGAGGTGAGTAATATGAAATGTTATAAACATTTTGATGAAAGAGAAGAGATGATATTGAAATATATACCTTATGTTAAATATATTGCATCTAGGCTTGTTACTGGTAAACCTCCAGGAGTTGAATATGAAGATTTAATTAGTTTTGGAATATTAGGTCTTATAGATGCAATAGAAAAATTTGACCCTTCAAAGGGATTAAAATTTGAAACTTATGCTACTTTAAGGATAAGGGGTTCAATTATTGATGAACTTAGAAAAATAAGTTGGATACCAAAGAGTGCTTTTTCAAAACTTAATACATTAAATAAGGCAAGAGAAGAATTAGAATTTAAATTGAATAGAGAACCTACGGATGAAGAAATATCAAATTTTACAGGAATGATGATTCAAGAAATTAAAAGCATTGAATCCTATGTAAATTATATTTCTGTAATTTCTCTTGATGATATACTTTTTAAATCTGATGAAGAAGATATTAAATTGAAGAGTTTTATAAAGGATAATACGAGTCCTCAACCAGAGAAATTTATTGAAGATAAAGAAAAGATTAAAGTTTTAAGAGAGGCTGTAGAGATGCTTTCTGAAAAAGATAAGCTAATACTTCAGTTATATTATTTTGAAAAACTAACTCTAAAGGAAATAGGAAGGATACTTAATATATCAGAATCAAGGGTATCTCAACTCCACAGCAGAGCTATTATTAGGCTTAGAGAAAATTTAAAAAAAATAGGCTATTTATAGGGAGATAATTATGGTTTATACTCTTTTGATTATAGGATTAATTATTATTTACATAGCTTTAAAAAAAGGCGTAAAACAGGATTCTTCCTTTGATTTAAATCTTAATAATAAAGTATTTTTAGAAGAAATAAAAATTGTTAAAAATGAAATTAAAGAATTATCGAGCAGAATTGAAGATATAGAAAACTCAATTATAATTTTGAATGAAAAATTTGAAGATATAAAAGAAAAACCGCTTAGGGAAGAAGAAAGTATAAAAAAAATAGAAAATAAAAGCGACAACACAGAAGAAGAGGAAGATTTAAATTCTATTATTTATAATCTTTATGATGAAGGTTTATCTGTTGATGAAATATCTTCAAAACTTAGAATAGGGAAGGGGGAGGTATTATTAAGAATTGGCTTGAGAAAGCAAAAATAATTTTTTTGAACTTAATAAAAGACAGAAATTTTTTATTAGGTTTAGGTATAGGAATAATTTTTTCAGTTATAATATTAACCTCTGTTTCACAAGGTAGTATGCCCAAGTATAAAATAGAAATTATGGCTAGAAAAATGGGTATGATTTATCCGGATGAAGTTAAGGCTTATTTTGAAAAAGATAAAAAATGATGAGGTGAAATTATGATAAGAGGACTTTATATTGCTGCTTCGGGTATGATTACAAGGCAGGTGCAACAGGAAAATTTAAGTAATGATGTAGCTAATATTAATACACCTGGCTATAAAAAAGATAAGACAGTTTTGAAAACTTTTGAGGAAGTAATGATTGAGAATAAGGATAGAATTATTAATGGTAAAGCTTTTAAAAATCCTATTGGTAAAATGAATATGGGAGTTGCTATAGATGATGTTAAAACAGATTATTCGCAAGGAGTATTAGAAGAGACTTATAGAAATCTTGATTTTGCAATTAACGGAGAAGGTTTTTTTACTGTTGTAGACAATAATAATAAATATTATACGAGGGATGGCAGATTTAAAATTGATACTGATGGGAATCTTATAACCGTAGATGGTTATAAGGTTTTAGGGATAAATGAAAGAAATAATCAAGTACCAATAAAAATAAAAGATTCTGATTTTAAATTGTCATCGGATGGTTCCTTTGATTCTGCGAATGGTAAAATGAGATTTTTAATAAGTAGTTTAAATGAACAGGATTTACAAAAAAGTTCTTCAAATCTATTTAAATCCAATTCTCAGCCTAGAATAACTACTTCAGATGTAAGACAAGGGTTTTTGGAAAAATCTAATGTTGATTCTATTGAAGTGATTACAAATATGATAACAATTATGAGAAATTATGAGTCAAGCCAAAAAATTATACAACAGATGGATGAAACACTTGGCAAGACAGTAAATGAAGTTGGAAGCTTAAGATAAGAGGTGATTTGATGTTAAAAGTTTTATGGAATGGGAGATCAGGTCTTAGATCAAATCAAAATAGGCTTGATGTTATAACAAATAATATAAATAACGTTGATACAACAGGATATAAAAAAAATGATCTTTCCTTTCAAGATATAATGTATGAAAAGTTAGAAAAACAAGGCGTTCCAATTTCAAGTCAAAATCGTGGAAAGCTTTTACAAGGTAGTGGAAGCCGAGCTGAAAAAATAGTAAGAGATTTTAAACAGGGTTTTATTTCACAAACTGATTCAGAAACAGATATTGCAATTGAAGGAAAAGGTTTTTTTAGAGTGAAAGATTCTCAGGGAAGATACTATTATACAAGAGATGGAGCTTTTAAAATAGATGGAAAAGGAAATTTTGTTCATTCATCAGGTAGACTTCTTGATATTGATAAATATAATCCTTCTAATTTGAGTTTTCCTATATCTATTAGTGAAAAAGGAGAAATAGTAAATTCTAAGGGAGAACTTGTAGGGGAAATTAATATATATGATTTTAATGATAAAGATGATATAATTTCATTAGGAGATAATCTTTTTCAAACTAATGAAAAACCAATCAAAGCTAACGGCATATTAAAGCAGGGCTTTTTAGAAAAATCAAATGTTGATATTGCCAAGGAACTGACAGATATGCTTATAACCCAAAGAGCCTTTGAGCTTAATTCAAGAACGGTAAAGTCAGGGGATGAAATGTGGCAAATGGCTAACAATTTAAGGAATAAATAGGTATAAAAATCTCCTTTAAAGTATATAATTTAAAGGTAAATATATTTTAAAGGAGATAAATATGATAGATAAAAATATAATAAAATATATAAATGAGAAAGATGTAGAATATGCTAAAACCTTAATTGAAGAAAAATTTAAAGACAATATGAAACTTTACAATTATTATATGGGACTTTGTTTTTGTTGTGAAAAAAATTTTTTATCAGCTATATTTTATTTTAAAAGATCAATAGAATACGGGCTTAGAAATGTTTTTGTTTTTTATAACTTAGGGGTTGCATATATTGAAACTGATAATTTTAAAGCAGCAGAAAAATGTTTTATGAATTGTATTGAATTAGATAATTTTTTTATTAAAAGTTATATAAATCTTGCTTACATATATTATAAAGATAAAAATTATAAAAAAGCCTATCAAATAATAAAACTTTGTTTAGCATTTAATAATGATGATTATATTAAAAAAATTGAGAAAAAGCTTTTATATTTGGTATACTATTTTTAAGAATGCTTCCATTTTAGGAAGCATTTGTTTTTATAAATATGGGAGGGGTAATATGATTAAAGCTAAAAAATTAAGAAAAGGCCAAAAGATAGGAATAGTTGCGCCTGCAAGCCCAGTATTTGAAAAAGAAAAAATAGACATTGGGGTTAAAATATTAAAAGAGCATGGATATGATGTTGTTCTTGGCAATAGCTGTTTTGAAAAGTATGGCTTTATTGCTGGAAAAGATAAAATTAGAGCAAAAGATATAAACGATTTTTTTAAAAATGATGAAATAGATGCTATTGTATGCCTTAGAGGAGGGTATGGCTCTATTAGAATACTTGAAATGATAGATTATAATATAATTAAAGATAACCCCAAGATATTTTGTGGATATAGCGATATTACGGCGCTTCATTTAGCGATATATAAAAATACAAATCTTGTAACTTTCCATGGACCTATGATATCAGATATTTCTCAAGGGGATGAATTTACAATTAAAAGTTTTATTAATTGTTTAAGTGGAAAAATAAAAGATGAATCTTATTCTTTAAAAGTATTAAAAGGAGGGAATATTGAAGGTAGAATTTTTGGAGGTAATCTGAGTATCATATGTTCTTTAATAGGTACACCCTATGAAAATAATTTTAAAGATAAGATTTTATTTATTGAGGATATTGGTGAGGAACCCTATAGAGTTGATAGAATGCTTCAACAGTTGAGGCTTTGTGGTACTTTTAAAAATGTAAAAGCAATAATTTTAGGTCAGTTTACAGATTGTAGTCCAAAGCATGAAGAAAAAAGTTTGTCTTTTAATCAAGTTATAGAAGATTTTTTTTCAAATATAAAAAAGCCTATCTATTGTGGACTTTTAGCAGGTCATGATAAAAATAAAATAACAATACCACTTAATGTTAATGTTAAAATAATAGATGGAGAGTTATATTTTAACGAGGAAGGTGTAGTGTGATGGATGAATTTTTGAAAGAGTCTAATAAACTATTTTATATGATGCAAAATGTAAGAAGAAAACTTCATATGTATCCTGAAATAGATAATAAACTTTATAAGACAGCGGATATTGTGGAATCATATCTTAAAGAATTTAATATAGATTATAAGAGATATAACAATAATGGCTGTCTCTTATA
>JAOADY010000023.1 GCA_026417075.1 Caloramator sp. | reverse complement strand
AAAAGAAGCTGAAATTTTATGCTAAAGGAATTACAAGTTCTATTATTGAATCTTCATTTTCATCGATTATTTCCACACTGACTTCATTTGCAATAGTTTTAAATGAATCAATAACACCTTTAGTCTCATCAATTGCTCTTTCAAAATCATCATCATTATCAAAGCATCCAATAGTCATATGAGGCAAAAAATGTATTTCCTTTTAACCACTCTGGATAATGATTTTCTAAAATGCCCGTATATAGTCTTTTATGCAATTCAATAATATAATTCCCGCCTTTTTCTATATTAAGAAACAAAAATTTTCTAAAAGAATTAACAGGTTCAATTCCTTTTAAAACAATTTCAAAAGAAGAAATCCCATATAAACTATTTTGAATATGCTCTTTTAAATCATCAGAAGGAATATTGCTTTCAAAGGGAAAAACAATGGTTATATGGGGTTTAACATGAGTATAAAGAGGATCATATTTTTTTCTTAATTTATCTATAATTTCTCCATTTTCAAATTTGGGGAAAACCATAATACATCTTTTTAGCATCAATATCCCCCCTTATAACTCCCCAATCCACAAATCAAATGATGAATCGCTTGGCATTCTCCAATCTCCCCTCGGAGACAGGCTTATGGTTCCAACCTTAGGTCCATCTGGTATGCAGGATCGTTTAAACTGCTGGGTAAAGAACCTTCTATAAAACAACCTAATCCACTTTTCAATTTCTTCCTTTGAATATCTATCTTTAAATGCAATACCTGCAAGATATAATATTTTCTTAAGGGGAGCTCCATATTTTATAAAATGGTATAGGAAAAAGTCGTGAAGCTCATAGGGACCTATTATATCCTCTGTTTTTTGAGTGATTTTCCCCTCATTCCCAGGAAGTAGTTCAGGGCTTACAGGAGTGTTTAATATATCGATTAGTATTTTACCAGCCCTATCCTCCATCTCCCTTTCTGCAACATATCCCACAAGATATCTTACAAGGGTTTTAGGAACGCTGCAGTTTACAGCATACATTGACATATGGTCTCCATTATAGGTGCTCCACCCCAGGGCAACCTCTGATAAATCCCCAGTTCCTACAACAAGTCCTCCCTCCTTGTTTGCAATATCCATAAGTATCTGAGTTCTCTCCCTTGCCTGAACGTTCTCATAGGTTACATCGAGTATTCTATAATCATGTCCTATATCCTTAAAGTGAAGAAGACAGGTATCTTTTATGTTTATCTCCCTTAAATCCGTTCCAAGGCATCTGCAAAGCTCAATAGTATTGTTATAGGTTCTATCCGTCGTTCCAAAGCCTGGCATTGTAATAGTTATAATATCCTTTACAGGATAGTTTAAAAGTTTAAAAGTTTTTACAGCAACTAAAAGAGCAAGGGTTGAATCAAGACCACCCGAAACTCCGATAACAAGCTTTTTAAGATTAGTATGCTCTATCCTTTTTGCAAGGCCTGCAGTTTGAATATTGAATATCTCCCTGCATCTTTCATCCCTGTCAGATACATTTGAAGGTACAAAGGGGTGGGCATCAACGTATCTTAAAAGATTTTCCTTTTCTTTTATATCCATATCAAAATCAACTTTTCTGTAAGGCTTTGAAAGTTTATTTGAATCCTTAAAGGTAAGGTTTTTTCTTCTCTCTGCCAAAAGTCTTTGAACATCTATATCCTGTATTATAATCTCGCTGTCCCTTTTAAATCTTTCATTTTCCTTTAAAATGCTCCCATTCTCTCCAATCAAAAGGTGACCGCTGAATACCATATCCGTAGTTGATTCATATACCCCTGAAGAGGAATAAATATAGCTACATATAAGTCTTCCGCTTTGCTGCTTTACAAGTTCTTTTCTATAAGAAGCCTTGTTTATAAGTTCGTTGCTTGCTGAAAGGTTAACAATAATACTTGCACCATTTATAGCAGCATAGGATGATGGAGGAATTGGTGCCCAAAGGTCTTCACATATTTCTACACCTATACACATCTGAGGCATTTTTTTATTTTGAAATATAAGATTCCCGAAAGGAACATAATTCTCTAATATGTAAATATCTGTAATACAAGTATCATTAAAGGATGAAAACCATCTTTTTTCATAGTATTCGCTATAGTTTGGAATGTAAGTTTTAGGAACAATGCCAAGTATCTCGCCTTTAAAAATTGCAGCTGCACAGTTGAATAAAAAGTGGTCTGCGGTTATTGGTATACCTATGAATATAATCATATTCATATCCTTTGAATATTCCAAGATATCCTTTAAACCATTTAAACACTCTTTTAAAAGGGTATCCTGACCGAACAAATCTCCGCAGGTATAACCGCTTATAGAAAGCTCTGGAAAAACTAAAATATCAGTTTCCTTTTCATATGCCCTATATATTGCTTTTTTTATTTCACTAACATTATATTTTACATCTGCAACTTTAAGTTTAGGGCAAACAGCTGCAGCTCTTATAAATCCGTAATTTTCCATATAACATCCTTCCTTCCTTAGCTTTAAAACTATAATAGCATAAAAAAGCTCAAATGTACTACTCAAATATCTAACACTAGAACACTAGGGACAGTTACTTATTTAACCTAATTATAAGCAGATGACCTGATTTTTAGTACCCATAGGCTGACTTTCTGCAATAAAATTATTAACAGTAAATCAATTCACATATAAACAAAAAGTACCCGTTTTATCTTGGGTACTTTTGTTTTAATCAATATGTTATTCTATATCGAATTCACAGTTTACAACAGCCGTTATCTCCTTATCTATAGATGAAGTGTCGAATATACCTGCATCCGAAACCTCAGTTGAATAGGGCGGAGTTATTTGAAATACTCCCATCCTCGATGCTTTAAGTTTTCCAACCTTAACATTTGTATTTTTAGCTATCTGCTCTGCACGAAGCATCGCATCCTTCGTTGCAAGTCCAAGCATCTCCACTTTTAAATCAGCAATTTTTGTATAGTAGTATTGCGGAGGATAAGACTCAAACTGAACTCCTTGATTTATAAGTTCCGTTGATTCTCTAGAAATCTTCGTGATTAAATCCACATCATTTGATTTTATTTCAACATTCTGAGTTAAAGTGTAACCTTCAACCTTATTAGCAACCATGCCATTGGGAAGTATTTCATTTTTAACTGATGTTAATATCGAAGAAAATACTAAATCCTTTTCTGATAATCCCTTTGATAAAAGATACTGCTTTACCCTTTCATTGCTTGCCTTAAGGATAGCATAGGCCTCTTTTAAATTTGGAGAATAGGCTGAAAAGGCTCCCGTCCATTTAACAAAATCTGATTTTATCTGTTTTTTTGCAGAACCTGTAATCGTTATAGTATTTTTTCCTGATTTTATGTTTTTAATTCCACTAGATATAAAAGCTGAAGATACAATTATTGCAGCTGAAATTATAACTGCAATTATAATATTATATTTTTCCTTCATATAAGCCCCCCTGTTTTAATTTTATAATAAAATTTTACCATATTTAAAAAGCAAAATAGTTAAAAATTGGTTAAAATTAACCTTTAAACAAAATAAATATTATACAAATATTTTGCAACTTCAGTCTGAAATTGCCATAGTATAATGTTGTACTAATATTTTTCGAGGTGTAAAATGAACATTTTATTAATCCTACTTTTTTCAATTTCTTCAAGCAGTGATAATTTTATTATAGGAATAAGTTATGGAATTCAAAAAATAAGTATAAGTTTTTTATACAATTTAATTATCGCTTTTATTTCATGCATAGGTACCTTTATATCGATGCTGTTAGGAAAGATACTGACTAATTTTATCTCACCTTTTTTGGCAAATATCTTAGGAGCTGCTTTGCTTATAATATTGGGATTATATATGCAATATAATTCTTACAAATCAAAGAAAAATAATAATTTATATACTAGCAATACATCTAAAATAGAATGTTATGAGAATATAATTATGCATCCTGAAATAATTGACTCAAACAAATCTAAAACTATTGAATTAAAAGAATCCATCCTTTTAGGCTCTATACTATGTTTAAATAATATTGGTCTTGGTATAGGTGTTAGCATTTTAGGATTAAATATTTATATAACTTCTCTATCTTCAATGATTTTTAGTTTAGTATTCATTAAATTAGGCTCTTATATAGGAAGTAAAGTACTTTCAGATAAACTGGTAAATTACTCCGAAATCATTTCTTCATGGATTATTATATTGCTTGGATTATATGAATTATTTTTATAAAAATTATATAAATTTCTTTAGCTTTTATAAATATTAACCATTTTTGTTATGATTTTGTAACTTTTTTTGTTGTGTACAAGTTATAATATAATAATTATAATACATTTGTCCGAGGTGATTGTATGTTAAAATTAATATTTTTAATTTTTATTCTGGATTTTATTTGGGATTTATTTAATGTATTAAAAGGCTGTAAAAAAGAAAGGTATCTTTCAAAATCACTTCTTATGCCTTTACTCCTTATTTTCTATATTCTTTATTCAAAAAATATAAACTACTTCGTTGTAGCTGCACTATCAGCAGGATTTTTAGGAGATGTTTTTTTATTAAGTGATAAACCCTATTCGTTAATAATTGGAGGAACATCCTTTTTACTTGGACACATATTTTATATAATTTCATATATAGGTATTTTGTCAAAAAATCCAAAGTTATCTCCCTATCTTTTTATATTAATAATTCCCTATATACTATATGGAATATATGCCTATAAAATAATAGGAAACAAAATGGGAAACTTAAAATTAGCATCTCTCCCATATATAATTATTATTTTACTTGCAAGTATTATATGCTTATTTACAGTTCTATCGAGTAATCACAACTTTATAATATCACTTATAGGTACTCTCCTTTTTATTGCATCCGATTCTATTCTTGGATATAGAATGTTTATATCTAAAAAAAAGTATCTGGATTTTTTGGTTATGCTTACCTATGTTATAGCTCAGACTTTTATCGTGTTTGGATTTTTAGGAATATAAAATTATTTTTTAATCCTTCTATTCTATATTTCTAATATTAGGTTTATAATTATGTTAGGGGGTGGAAAATGTTGTTATATATATGGATTGTCATATCTTTAGTTGCAATATTAATCGATGCACTAACAAGCTCCTTTTTATTCTTCAGTTTTGCAATAGGAGGAATAGGAGCACTTATTACACTTATGTTTAACGCTTCTTTGCCATTACAAATAATAGTTTTTATGGTTCTTAGCATACTATCAATACTCTTTGCAGCTCCCTACGTAAGAAGAGCAATAAACAAAAATCCTCCTGCTTTTAAGCCTATGGAGCAAAACTATGTTGGAAGAATTTTAACCGCACAGGAGGATATAACAGAAAAGACACAAATAAAATACGAAGGAATTTACTGGTATGTAATTAACCATGGAGAGCCGATTAAGGAGAGTGATAGATTTAAGATTAAGTCAATTGAAGGAAACAAATTAGTAGTTGAAAAATTTAAGGAGGAATAATAATGTTAGGAAGTATATTTTTTGTAATCTTATTGTTTTTTATTTTAATTATTCTTTTCTCTTCGATTAAAATCGTTAATACAGGGCATCTTTATGTAGTAGAAAGATTTGGACAGTTTCACAAAGTATTAGAGCCTGGCTGGCATATTATAATACCCTTTGTTGACTTTGTAAGAGCAAAACTATCAACAAAGCAGCAGATATTAGATATTGAACCACAGTCAGTTATTACAAAGGACAACGTTAAAATATCTATAGACAACGTTATATTCTATAAACTTATGAACGCAAAGGATGCTGTTTATAACATAGAAAACTTCAAATCAGGTATTATATATTCAACTATTACTAATATGAGAAACATAGTTGGTAATATGACCTTAGATGAAGTTCTATCTGGAAGGGACAAAATCAATGCAGAGCTTTTACGGGTTGTTGATGAAATTACCGATGCCTATGGTATAAAGATTTTATCCGTTGAAATTAAAAACATAATACCACCTGCAGAAATTCAGCAGGCAATGGAAAAGCAGATGAAGGCAGAAAGAGATAAAAGAGCTGCAATACTTCAGGCAGAGGGTGAAAAACAAAGCTCTATTGCAAGAGCAGAAGGGCAAAAACAATCCATGATACTTCAGGCAGAGGCTGAAAGAGAAGCAAATATAAGACGCGCTGAAGGTATGAGGGAGGCTCAGCTTCTTGAAGCAGAAGGTAAAGCTATGGCAATGGAAAGAATAGCTACTGCTCAGGCTGAAGCTATAATGAAAGTAAACAAAGCTATACACGAATCTAACACCGACGAAGTAATAATAGCTCTAAAACAGGTTGAAGCTCTTACTGAAATGGCTAAGAACCCTGCTAACAAGCTCATAATTCCAAACGAGGTTGTATCTACTTTAGGAAGCATTTCAGCTGTTGCAGAAATGATAAAAAATAAATGATTTTAAAATGGCTGTACCCTTTAAAGGTGCAGCCATTTTAAAAATTTAATTATTTTTATGGAACTTTAAAATGAATTCATTTATAATATATATATAATTAATGCTTCTAATACCAAGGATTATTCTAAGGTAGAGGAAAAGCTAAAAGGATTGATTTTTATCTTTTATCAGCTTTTGATTAGTATACTGCTGATAAAAATATTGTTAATTTTAAGCCTTTTGAGTTTTCCTCAAAGGCTTTTTATTTTCTAAAATTTTTAATTTAGGAGGCTTTATGGTTACAAAAGGAATTATCGATAAACTCTATGAAAAAAATTATTTAAATGAGGAAGAAATGCTTTATCTTCTTGATAATATCGATGAAGAGAATAAAGAATATTTAAGGGTAAAAGCCCTCAATGTTAGAACTAAATATTACGGTAAAAAAGTATATTTAAGAGGGCTTATAGAGTTTACAAATTACTGCAAAAACAACTGTATGTACTGTGGAATACGATTTTCAAACAAAAATGCAATAAGATATAGATTAAATGCTGAGGAAATATTAAGCACTTGCAGGAAAGGCTATGAATTAGGATTTAGAACATTTGTGCTTCAGGGAGGGGAAGATCCGTATTTTAGCGATGACATAATAATAGACATTATAAGCAAAATAAAAAATTACTTCCCTTCCTGTGCTGTAACACTTTCAATAGGTGAAAAAAGCTACGATTCATATAAAAGATACTTTGATGCAGGTGCTGACAGATATCTTTTAAGGCATGAAACCGCATCAAAAAAACTGTATGAAAGTTTACACCCTAATATGAGCTTTGAAAATAGAATAAAATGTCTAAATAATCTTAAAAAAATAGGATATCAAGTTGGAGCAGGATTTATGATAGGTCTTCCAAACCAAACCAATGAGGATTTTGTTAAAGACCTTATGTTTTTAAAAGAACTTGAACCGCAAATGGTTGGAATAGGCCCCTTTATACCCCACAAAGATACGCCTCTTTCAGATAAAAAAGCTGGAGATTTAAATACCACTTTGATCCTTCTTTCAATAATAAGGCTTCTTCTTCCAAAGGTTCTTTTGCCATCTACAACAGCCCTTGGAACTATAAATCCAAAGGGAAGAGAGTTAGGACTTTTAGCCGGGGCAAATGTAGTTATGCCAAATTTATCCCCAATTGAAGTGAGGGAAAAGTATTCTCTTTACGATGGAAAAATCTGTACAGGAGAAGAAGCTGCAGAATGTTTAATATGTTTGAAAAATAGAATAGAAAGTGTAGGGTTTGAAGTAGATATGGGAAGAGGCGACAATATAGATTGGGAAAGAAAATCCTAAATTTCATGTCTTAGATATTATATAGACAAGCTAAGGGACGGTTACTTATTATATTAAGTAGCCGTCCCTCCATGTCTGCCCCTATGTCATAAGTAGATGTTATTTTAAGCCCAAAGCTTTTTTGTTTATAGACTATCTACAATATGCAGGTGCAAATTTTTTGTTTGTATCTGTAATAAGTAACCGTCCTTCCATGTATTAGCTGTAATTTTTTTGTTTAATACCTATAATAAGTAACTGTCCCCTTTTTTTGAAGGGTAGCACTGCTTTGAGGATAGTATTTTACCTTCTAATGGATGCAAAACTACAGTAAGCCTTCCATCCTTAAGTTTTATTTTATTATTGTAATTTAAAATATCGTAGAGTCTGCTAACTTTCTTGTTTCTTAAATCAACAACAACTTTATAATCCTTATCTTTACTTCTATTTATAAGTATAACTCCGATTCCGTTTTCCTTTTTATTATTAAAAACATCGGTATTATTTTCTATAAATCTTATATATCCAAAAACATCCTCATTATAGGCAAAGGGTATAAACTCTCCTGTTTTTAAAAAATCTAATGAATTTCTAATGTGAGTAACTTTCTTATAACAGCTTAAAATGCTACTATCCTCATATCCCCAAGGATAGGTTCTTCGATTAAAGGGGTCAGAATATCCCTCAACTCCTGCCTCATCACCGTAATATATACAGGGTGTACCTGGAAAAGTCATTTGCATTAATGCCGCAAGCTTTAACCTCTTTTTAGCAATCTCCCTCTCTTCAAAGGACAGCTTATAGTTTGCTCTTTCATCTTTGCTTAAACTATTCTCAAAAGGTGCCTCCCCTAAAACTGTTAATATCCTTGGAGCATCGTGGCTCCCTAGAAGGTTTAAAAGGCTGAAAAAACACTCCTTAGGATAGTTTTCATAAAGGCTTAAAATCCTTCTTTTAAAATCTGAAGCACTATTTTTATATAAAAGATAGTCTATAATCATATTCCTAAAGGGATAGTTCATTACAGAGTCAAGCTCATGTCCTAAAAGATACTCTTTCTTTTTTCCGTAACTCTCCTTATTTGATGCATCCTCCCAAACCTCTCCTATAATAACAGCATCTGCGTCAGTATCTTTAACAGCTCTTCTAAATTCCTTTAAAAACTCATCGGGAATCTCATCAACTACATCAAGTCTCCATCCCTTTGCTCCCTTTTTAATCCACCTTTTTGCTATGCTATCTTCATTTTTTATTATAAAATCCATATATGAAGGCTCCAGCTCATTAACATTAGGTAAGGTATCAAATCCCCACCAGCTCTCATAGATGTTTGGATAATCTATGAATTTATACCATTTAAAATATGGGGAATCCTTAGACTGAAATGCCCCTATTGAATCGTATCTTCCATACTTATTAAAATAAACGCTATCGCTTCCCGTATGGTTAAAAACTCCATCAAGTATTATTCTTATTCCAAAAGATTTTGCAATAGAACAAAGCCTCTCAAAAATCTCATCATTACCAAACATGGGATCAATTTTGGTATAATCCCCAGTATCATATTTATGATTAGAATTTGCTTTAAATATTGGATTAAAATATATTGCACTTATACCTAATTCCTTCAAATAACTAAGCTTTTTAATGACACCAAGTAAGTTTCCTCCAAAAAAATCCTTCGGCTCATAAACACCACTTTTTTCATCCTCTTTATATAAAGGAGTTTCATACCAGTTAGAATGAAAAACTGCATTTTCCCTAAAAGGTATTCTTTTATCATCATTACCATTATAAAATCTGTCTACGAATATCTGATATACAATTGCCTCTTTAAACCAATCAGGAGTTTTATAATTTTTATCATAAACAGTTATCTGGTAGGAATTCATAGGGTTCTCCCTTAAAACTCCTTCACCTCCAAGCTGATCGCCGTTGTTGCAATAATAATAGATTTTATCATATGTTTCTATTATAAAATAGTACCATAAAAGACCTAAAGCACTGCAAGGAGCACAGGACTCATATATAAAAAAATCTTTATCTGCCTTTACTAATCTCATATCAATTTTAATTTCGCTGTCCTTCCAAAGCCTTAATATTACCCTTTTTACTTTTAGACTGCTGCTAATTTTAATTCTTATTACAACATTTTCACCTGCATGTACTGCACCGAAGGGATTCCTGTAAAAGGAATCCTGAGAATTGTGATATACGAGCATATTATGCACCTCAAACTTAATATTAGCGGCAACTATTCTAATATCATTTTATAAAGAGATAGATATGAAAGTGCAGACTTTTCTATAGAATAATCAGCAGACATTGCATTTTTAATTAGGCTTATCCATTTTTGAGTATTATAAATTTCAATGGCTTCACTTATTATATTTTTAAATTCCTCAGATGTATACTCATTAAACAAAAATCCATTTCCGCATTTTTCTTTATAATCAATTATTGTATCTGAAAGTCCCCCAGTATTTCTAACAATTGGTATGGTCCCATATCTTAAGGCTATCATCTGAGCAATACCACAAGGCTCATATAAAGAAGGCATAAGGAAAATATCACTTCCAGCATAAATTCTCTTTGCTATAGCCTCATCATACTTAAATACAGTTGCTACACTTCCCTTCATTTCTTCACAAAGATTTTTAAACATCTGCTCATAATAATAATTTCCACTACCTAAAAGCACAAATTGAAAAGGCTTATCTAATGTCTTTATTGCATCATATATTAGTTTTATTCCCTTATAATCCTCAAGCCTTGTAACTGAAGCAATAAGCGGTACATCAGATTCTTCAAGATTAAGTTCCCTTTGAAGCGCTTTTTTATTTTTTTTCTTATTTTCTATACTTTTTATATTATATGGAAATTCTAACTCCTCTTCCTTTGAAGGATCATACCTTTCATTATCTATGCCGTTTAATATTCCCTTTATTTCTATATTTCTATCCTTTATTATATCCTCCATCCCTGAAGAATCCTTCATTATCTCTTTTGCATAGCTCTCGCTTACAGTAGTTATAACATCTGAATACATAAATCCTGCCCTCATAAAGTTCACATAATCCCCACCAAGCTTTGTCTTCTCATCTAGGGACAGTTCTTCTAAATAATCACTTCCTATTGAACCTTGATACCTTAAATTGTGAATAGTAAATATTATTTTTCCTTCATATCCGTCCTTTTTTAAAAAAATAGGCAAAAATCCAGTATGCCAGTCGTTGCAGTGAATAATATCAGGCTTAAATGGAATACTTTTAAGCATAAGGGATACAGCTTTGCAAAAGAACAAAAATCTTTCCCCATCATCAAAATAACTATAAATTCTATCTCTGTTAAAATAATAATCATTTGCTATAAAATATGTAGGGGTATCTTCCTTTAAAGCTGTTTTTAAAATACAACTTTGATACTTGTCCCCAATCTTCACAGAAAAGTCAGACTTATACTTAAATTCATTTAAACTGCTTTTGTAAAGAGGTGTAACTCTCCTTATATCAATGCTTTTACTAAGTTTTTCAGGAAGACTCCTGCTTATCTGTCCAAGACCTCCAACTGTAGAATAGGGCGAGCACTCAGCTGTCACAAATAGAACCCTCATTTTTCTTTTCATAGGTAAACCCCCTTGAATTTTTAGTTTTAACCTATTAATTTATTATATAATTTAATATATTTATCCCCAGAAGCACTCCAACTAAAATCTAATTTCATAGCTCTTTTAATAAGCTTTTGCCAAATTTCTTTATTATAATAAAATCCTACTGCCCTTCTTATTGTATAGAGCATATCGTGAGCATTATAATTTGTAAAAGTAAAACCATAACCAGTATCCTCAAATTCATTATAGGGTATTACAGTATCTAAAAGTCCCCCAGTTTCCCTGACTATTGGTATAGTCCCATATCTTAATGCTATAAGTTGAGAAAGCCCACAGGGTTCAAACAAAGATGGCATTAAAAACATATCACTCCCAGCATATATTCTATGGGAAAGAGTATTATCAAATTTAATATTAGAAGAAACTTTATCTTTATAAATTCCTTCATAATACTTAAACATATTTTCATATTTTAAATCTCCTGTCCCAAGAACTATAAACTGAATATCCATGTTTAGTATTTCATTTAGTACACACTCTATTAAATCAAGTCCCTTTTGGTCAACAAGCCTTGAAATTAACCCTATAACAGGAACCTCCCTTTGAGGAAGATTAAGATGTCTTTGAAGTTCTCTCTTATTTATTTTTTTATCTTCAATAGAATTTTCATTATAATTTTTAAATATTAAGGTATCCTTTTCAGGATTATATTCATCATAATCTATACCGTTTAAAATGCCATAAAGCTCATGGTTTCTTGCCCGAAGTAGTCCGTCAAGTTTTTCCCCATAAAAAGGATACTGTATCTCCCTTGCGTAACTCTCACTTACAGTTGTTATAACATTTGAATATACAAGACCTGCTTTCATGTAGTTAGCATCTCCATAAAATTCAAGCTTATCAGGTGTAAAATGTTCATCTCCTATTTCAAAGAGCTCATAGTAAACATTCTTTGAAAAAACCCCTTGGTATCTAAGATTATGTATGGTAAAAACCGTTTTTATATTCTTATATTCCTCTCTCCATCTATACTGAAGTTCAAGAAGAGGAGGTATCATTGCCGCCTGCCAGTCATGGCAGTGGATTATATCAGGTATAAAACCAATACTTGCAATAAATTCCAAAACGGCTCTTGAAAAAAATGCAAACCTTTCTCCATCATCATAGTATCCATAAAGTCCATCACGTTTAAAATAATACTCATTGTCTATAAAATAATATTTAACTCCTTTATATTCTGCTTCATTTATTCCGCAATACTGCCTTCTCCAGCCCACATTAACATAAATATATTTAATGTGCTTTATACTATCTTTAAGAACTTTTGGTATAGTTTTGTATTGAGGCATTATAACCCTAACATCTATTCCCTTTTCTTTTAATGAAGGAGGCAGCGACCCCAAAACATCTGCAAGTCCTCCTGTTTTAGCAAAGGGTACTGCCTCCGATGCAGCCATTAAAACCTTAATCATATAACCTCTCCTTTTGTTATTGCAACTGGATAATTTTCAGTTCCTATAAGTGTTCTTCCCCTTTTTACTACAACTTTTTTATCAAGTATAACATGATCTAAAACAGCATTTTCTTCTATTTCACACTCTTGAAATATTATACTGTTTTTTATTTTAGCACCTTTACTTATTCTAACTCCTCTAAAGAGGATGCAATTTTCAATTTCACCTTCTATAATACATCCATCTGCAACAAGGCAGTTTTTAACTAATGCATTATCGCTATATTTTGCAGGAACCTCGTCTTTAATTCTTGTATATATAAGACCCTCCCTGTAAAAAAGTTCATCTCTCACTTCTTTTTTCAAAAGTTCCATACTGTATCTATAATATGTGTTTATTGAATCTATCCTTGCAAGATAACCCTTATAAGGATACCCATATACTTTTAATTTGCCAATTTTTTTAATTATTATATCTTTTACAAAGTCCTCATATCCCCTTGCACTTGCCTCCTCAATAAGATATTCTAAAAGTTCCTTCTCTAAAAGATACATCTTCATAGATATCTTATTTGACTTAGGAATTGAAGGATAAGCCTCTATATCTGTAACTTTCCCATCCTCATCAGTCTGAAGAAGAGTATATTTTTTTAGTTTATCCTTTCTTATATCTTCTTCTTTATATATAACAGTTATATCTGCACCCTTTTCAATATGAAAGTTTTGGCATTCATTAAAATTCATATTGCAAAGCATATGAGTTCCAGATATTAAAACATATTTTTCATTTCCCTTTTTAATAAATCCCATAGCACTATGAAGAGCATCTATGCTCCCTTTATACCATCCTATACTGTCATTTACTGCAAAGGGTGATAATATACTAAGACCTTCTCTTTTTCTGTTTAAATCCCATTCTTTCCCTGTACCTAAGTGATCTACAAGTGAAGCATAATTATTTTGTGTTATTATACCTATATTTTTAATTCCTGAATTAACCATATTAGAAAGAGTAAAGTCAATAAGCCTATATCTTCCTCCAAAAGGAAGTGCAGCAATAGAACGTTTTTTAGTAATCTCCCTTATTTGAGTATCATCCTCCGCAGCATATATAATGCCTAACGTATCCTTCATGATACTTCCTCCTCGCTTAAATATTCACCTGATTCAAGATATTTAATATCAAAATTTGATTTTTCGACAACAACATTTTTACCGATTATTGTGTCTCTTGATATTTCAATACCACTCGCAATAACTGTAATACCTGAACTATATATGTTCGGATAAAGTACATTCGGCTTTATATCTCCATATCCTATAGTACAGTTATCTTTGATTACAGCACCCTCGCCAACTACAACATTTGAAAGCTTTACCTTTCTTCCAATCTTTGCATTAGGCATTATAACGCAATCTTTAATTTCAGAACCTTCCCCTACCACAACCCCTGAAAACAAAACTGAATGATAAACATTACCAAGTACTTCGCAGCCCTCTGTTATTATACTTTTGTTAATTTTGCAATTATTTCCTATATAATGAGGTGTTTGAATAGGGTTTCTTCCATATATTCTCCATTTAATATCATAAAGATCGAAAATTGGAGGATTTTCAAGAAGATCCATATTAGCTTCAAAATAGCTTTGAATAGTTCCTACATCTTTCCAATATCCATCAAAACAATAAGCATACATATTTTTACCATCATTCAACATCTTTGGAATAATATTTTTGCCAAAATCCTTTTCTGAATTAGGGTCAAGTTCATCCTCTTGAAGATATTTCTTTAATATATCCCATGAAAAAACATATATTCCCATTGAAGCTTTTGTGCTTTTGGGATTTTTTGGTTTTTCTTCGAACTCATATATCTTATTATTATTATCAGTATTCATAATTCCAAACCTTGAAGCTTCTTTTAAAGGTACATTTATAACTGCAATGCTACAATCTGCTTCCTTTTCTACATGATATTTTATCATGCTACTGTAATCCATTTTATATATGTGATCCCCTGATAATATAAGAACATATTTAGGATCATACTGTTCTATAAATTCTATATTCTGATATATAGCATTAGCTGTCCCCTTATACCATTCGCCCTTTTTCCCCTTAATATATGGTGGAAGAATATAAACTCCTCCATTAACCCTGTCAAGATCCCAAGGTTGTCCTGTACCTATATACGCATTAAGCTTTAAAGGTCTATATTGAGTCAAAACTCCAACAGTGTCAATCCCAGAATTAGTACAGTTACTTAATGTGAAATCTATTATCCTGTACTTACCTCCAAAAGGAACAGCAGGTTTTGCTAAATCCTTTGTCAAAATCCCAAGCCTGTTCCCCTGTCCCCCTGCAAGAAGCATAGCAATACATTCTTTTTTTATCATTTTTGTCCCTCCTTTAAAGGTACCAATTTAAAAAATATGGCACTAAGGGGTGGCACCTTTATATTTATTGAAAAGCTACAATTATGCCATTTTATATCCTCTGACATAATTACGCCTTCATTTTCAATTCCAAAACCACCAAATTCACTTTTATCGCTACTAAAAATTTCTTTATATCCTCCTTTTGTTGGAACACCAATTCTATAATTTTCTCTCAAAACCGGAGTAAAATTAAATACTGCTATAATAAAATCCTTATTTTTACTTATCCTTTGAAAAACTATAATGCTTTGATTAAAATCATTATGATCTATCCATTTAAATCCATCCCAGCTAAAATCTTCTTCATAAAGGCTTGGATTTTCTATATAAAAACGATTAATATTCTTTACATAGTTTTGAAGTTTTCTGTGCATATCATAACCCAAAAGATGCCAGTCAAGTTCATTATCGTACTTCCATTCTATAAACTGTCCAAATTCACAACCCATAAATAGTAATTTTTTTCCAGGATGTGCATACATATATCCATAAAGTGCCCTTAGATTTGCAAACTTTTCATTATAATCTCCAGGCATCTTTTCTATAAGAGATTTTTTTCCATGAACAACTTCATCGTGGGATAGTGGAAGTATAAAATTTTCTGAAAAGGCATAGGTCATTGAAAATGTCAATTTATTATGATGATATTTCCTAAAAATAGGATCCTCCGACATGTAATTAAGGGTATCATGCATCCAACCCATATTCCATTTAAAATTATACCCTAGTCCTCCAATATATGATGGTTTTGTAACTAGAGGCCATGCTGTTGATTCTTCTGCTATCATAAGAGTATTAGGAAAATATTTAAAAACAGCTTCATTAAGTTTTTTCATAAAATCTACTGCCTCAAGGTTTTCTCTTCCACCGTATTTATTAGGTATCCATTCTCCATCTTTTTTTGCATAATCAAGATAAAGCATTGAAGTTACAGCATCAACCCTAAGACCATCTATATGAAAAATATCGAGCCAAAATAATGCATTAGATATTAAAAAACTTCTAACTTCATTTCTTCCGTAATTAAATATATATGTACCCCATTGGGGGTGCTCTCCCTTTAAAGGATTTTCATGTTCATAAAGACAAGTACCATCAAACCTTGAAAGTCCATGCTGATCTTTAGGAAAATGAGCTGGAACCCAATCGAGAATTACTCCTATATTATTTTGATGGCATAAATCAACAAAATACATAAAATCCTTAGGATTTCCATACCTGCTTGTAACAGAATAATATCCTGTAACCTGATACCCCCAAGAAGCATCTAAAGGATGCTCCGCTATCGGCAAAAGTTCAATATGAGTAAAATTCATATATTTTATATATTCTATAATTTGTTTTGCAATATCTTTGTAATTCAAAAAATCTCCATTTTTTCTCTTCCATGATCCCAGATGAACTTCATATATAGAAAGAGGTTTATCATAAAAAGAATTTTTATTTTTATACTTCTGCCATTCATAATCTTTCCAATCATATCCTTTAAGATTAAAAACCTTTGATGCAGTATTAGGTCTAAATTCACTATAAAAGCCATAAGGATCGCTTTTTAAAACTACATCTCCATTAATATTTTCAATTGCATACTTATAATTTTGATATTCTTTGACACCTTCAATAAAGCAATACCATATTCCCGTATCTTTATACCTTTTCATAAAATGAGATTTTTTATCCCAACAGTTAAAATCCCCTACTACACTGACATTTTTAGCATTTGGTGCCCAAACTGCAAAACAGCATCCATTGTCAATTATATGTGCTCCCATAAAACTATATGAATAATAATTTGTTCCTTCATTAAAAAGATAAACATCATAATCATTTAAAAATTCCAAACGCATCACCCCCTTTAAAACACCTAAAAACAATAACGTTATTTTCTAAAATAATTATAATTTTTTATTTTTGGTAAATTCGAGCAAAATTGAGAAGATTTTTATTTTTATGAATTATTTATTATAATTATAACATTTTTTTTGCTTTTTAACAATAATTTTAAGTTAATTTTTTATCAAACACTTTAAAAAAATATATCTGCCAATAACATGGCAGATATATTTTTTACTTAAAAATTTCTAAAACTCTGTTTAGTATTCCATTCATATAAGCAATGGCAACACCGTAATTAGTTATTGGAACACCATGCTCCTTAGCCTTTAAAATTCTTGTCATCATCTGTTTTCTATTAAACATACAAGCACCGCAGTGAACTATAAGTCTATATTTCGATAAATCCTCCTCAAAGTCAGCCCCTGCTCTAACAGTAATATCAAGCTTTACTCCTGCTTTATCTTCAAGCCACTTTGGAAGTTTTTGTCTTCCTATATCTCCTTCTAATGGATGGTGAGTACAAGCCTCTGCTATTAAAACCTTATCTCCTTCCTTTAGAGAATCTATGGCATAGGCTCCTTCAACCAGTGTTTTAAGTTCCCCCTTATACCTTGCCATTAAAATTGAAAAAGAAGTTAAGGGCATATCCTTTGGTATGGTTTCATTAACATATTTAAAAACTTGGGAATCAGTTATAACAAGATCAATCTTTGAAAGGTTTTCAAGGCTTTCTTTAAGTTCAGAATCCTTAACTATACAAGCCATTGCTCCCGCATCTAATATATCCCTTAAAACCTGAACCTGAGGAAGTATAAGTCTTCCCTTCGGCGCCTGTATGTCCTGTGGTGCAACTAAAAGTACGCTGTCTTTAGGCTTTATAATATCCCCCACAATAGTAGACCTTTCAAAATCCATAGGAGCGTTTTCAAATATAGCTCTTTTCAAAGCATCTATATTTTTCTTATCCTTTGCCGATACCTTTACAAAGGGTATTTTTAACATATCTTCAAAGGGTTTTATATCAATATCCTTTTCATCTATCTTGTTTATAACACCTAAAACTTTTATATTTCTTTTTTTAAGTTCAAAGAGCCATTCCTTCTCAAGTTTTAAATCGCTGTCTGAAGTTACAACTAAAAGTCCTAAATCCGTCTTATCCATAACAGCTTTAGTCTTCTTAATTCTAAGTTCTCCAAGCTCTCCCTCATCATCAAGTCCAGCTGTATCTATAAAAACAACAGACCCTATTGGCAAAAGTTCCATAGTTTTATATACAGGATCCGTTGTTGTACCTGCAGTTTCTGATACAAGAGCAATATCCTGATTGGTCAGGGCATTTATAAGACTTGATTTCCCTGCATTTCTTTTTCCAAATATGGCTATATGAAGTCTGTTTGCAACTGGTGTATCAAACATATTATCCTCCTTAAAATCTAAAGTCCCTCTCTCCCATTTCAATCCTCTTTAGTTTTTCTATAGTTTCTTTTCTGACATTCTCATTTGGAATATCTAAAAGCGATTTTTGAATAAGAGCTTCTCCCTTTTCTTTAAGTTCATCATCACCGTAATCAGTTATATATTCTTTAAATGTTAAAATGGCATTTGGAAGACAGAAGTTATGAATCTGTCCTGACTTTGCAAAGGATATAAACCTGTCCCCAGTTCTTCCCGCCCTGTAGCAGGCTGTGCAGTAGCTTGGTATATATCCATAGTCGCAGAGGCTTTTTTGAATCTGAAGAGGTGAGCGGTGATCTCCCACTTCAAACTGAGGCTTTTCATCACTCTGAATATGCCTTGTCTCTTCAGAATATCCTCCAACTCCTGTGCAGGAACCTGCGCTTATTTGGGATATTCCAAGAGCTATTACTTTATCTCTGAACTCCATCTCTTCCCTTGTTGAAAGTATCATACCTGTGTAAGGAACTGAAAGCCTTAAAACCGCAACTATCTTCATAAAATCATCATCACTTACTAAATAAGGATATTTTTTAACATCTACACCCTCAGCAACCCTAAGCCTTGGCACTGAAATAGTATGAGGACCTACTCCCGTTTCCCTGTCAAGATGCTCTGCGTGCATTATCATAGCTACAGTATCATATTTATAATCATAAAGACCGTACAAAACGCCTATTCCCACATCATCAATACCTGCCATACGAGCCCTATCCATAGCTGTTGTATGATAGTTATAATCATGTTTTGGGCCGCTTGGATGAAGCTTTTCATAAGTAGGTTTATGGTAAGTCTCCTGAAACAAAATATATGTTCCAATCTGAGCATCCTTTAGCTTTTTATAATTTTCAACGCTTGTTGCAGCTATATTTACATTAATTCTTCTGATGCTTCCGTTTTCAAACTTTAAAGAATATATAGTCTTTATGCAGTCTAAAATATAATCAATAGGGCAGTTTACATCATCTTCACCAGCTTCAAGGGCAAGACGTTTATGTCCCATAGACTCAAGTATTCTAACCTCTTCTTTAAGCTCCTCCATGGTAAGCTTCTTTCTTTTAAAACCTTTATTACTACACTTATATCCGCAGTATGTGCAGTTATTTATGCAGTAATTGCTTACATATAAAGGTGCAAAGAGGACTATTCTTTTACCATATATATCTTCTTTAATCTTTCTTGCTGCTTTAAACATTTCATGTAAAAGTTCTTTATCGTCAATATTTAATAAAACAGCTGCCTCATCATAGGTTAACCCTTTATGTGCTAATGCTTTATCTATAAGACTTTTAACATATTCTCTATCCTTTGATAATCTTTCACCTTTTTCAAGGGCTTCTCTTATTTTTTCATCAATTATAAATTCCTCAGCCTTAAATTCTCTCATAATTTCCCTCCTATTTTTTTGTTAGAGCAGATTTTACATTAACTCCATTTACCTTACCAAGCTTTCCTGTTAGTGCACTTATCTCGTCAGTACTTCCATCAACTATAAGGGATATTACTGATACCCCTTTTTCTCTATAAGGTATACCCATACGCCCAACAATAATTTGTGCGTGTTCATGAAGTATCTCATTCACCCTTGAAGCATTTTCGAAATTTTCAATAACTATACCTACAACTCCAATTCTTTTTTCCATAGTTACCTCCATTAAAAAAGCCTTCGCAAAAAGCGAAGGCTAAATATACAAATATACTATTATCGCCTCCCTTTTGCTCAGAATTTTCCTTGCAATCAGGTTATTATTTAAAATCCAATGTGTCAGAAACATCCAACAAATCAGATTAATTCAATTATAGAACAATATATAAATATATTCAAGCTGAAAATTTAACAAACTTAGATCCATAATATAAGTTTTATTCAGCTATAAAAATATTTTATTCTATTATTTACCAATTTTTTGTTGAAAATTTATATAATTAATGATATGGTATTGTTTGTATATTTAATCATATATTTCTTATATATTAATATAATATTTATTGTTTTTTATTTAAAATATACTATCAAAAGGTTAATGTACAAGTTTTTATAAGATCATCAAATGGAGTGAGGATAAAATATGAAAAAAAGTTTTTTAGATTGGTTAGATGTAATTCTTGTTTTATTAAATTTTTTTCTGTATTTTTATCTATATAATATGGGTTTATCTTTTTTTACTGGTCATGAAAAGGAAATGTTAAAACAAATGAATAAATTTGCTATACTTTTATTTATTATATCGTTAGTATTTAGAATTTATAGTTTACATTCTAAAAATAAATCTAAAATTTTTTCTAATGTAATTATTATTTTCATTATAGTTTTATTAGTTTTTTATCTTTATAAATTCTATGATGTTACAAAAAAAGTTTTAATTATAAGCATACCTTTATTTATATTATTACTAAAATATTTATATGATAGCAATATAAAATAGAGACCCCCTTTATATGGAGCCTCTATTTTATGCTTAATATTTCAATAATATTATTTCCCCATGGAAGCTATTGCTTTAGATAGCTCATTTATGCTCTCTGTAAGTCTTTCAAGCTTACCCTCCACCCTAACTAAAAGGTATACTGAAAGAACTATTGGAAAACCGAAATTAGCTATCTCTTTAAACATCTCCTCCATAGACTCACCTCCTAATTATTAAGGGGCTGCTGCACTAAAGGATTTACATACAATATATTGATTTGCAAATTAAAAATCATCACAATATATCGTAGTGTTTATTCTTAATGCAACAGCCCCTTAACAGTTTATCTTACATTAAATTCAGAAACTTCTCTTGATACAATGCTTGCGGACATTATGCCAACAAGATCCCCTCCTGATGATTGGAATACATTCTTTGCAATTATAGTGTTCATTACTGCTTTTATGTTCTCTGCTGTTAAATCCTCCTTAACATCTGGAAGACTTATTGTTACATTATTTCCTGATTGGTTTTGAAATACCATTTGAAGCGTCTTTGTCAAGTAAGTCACCTCCTTTCATTATAGTAAGTCTTAAATTTTACTGATTTACAAGCTCATTTATATCCTGTCTTAAAATTGCGTCTATTGGATTTTTAAGAAGTGTTCCTACGCTCTGTGCCACATCAAATAAATCCTGGTCTTTAGATGAAGTCTTAATTCTTCTCAATGTAGTTGTGTCAAAGGTGTCATTACCATTTTTGTCTGTTCCCGTTTTAATCCTTAAAACCAGATTAGATGAAACTTTAACTCCGTTTACTGCCATCCTTTTCACCTCCTTTCAATTATATAAATTGTTGAAGGTAAAAAAAGTAATACATTGCATATAAAAAATTTTTAAAAAAATTTTGTGAAGATAAAGTATTTATTTTTCTCTTTTAAAACAACTTCTTCCTTCCTTATAAATCCTAAGGTTCATGGAAAATTTATGCTCTATTTGATATAATAGCTTTATCAATGATATTTTAAGGCGGTGAAAATATGATAATAAAAAACGGAAGAATTATAAAGGAAGATGGGATTATAAACGGCTCTTTAGAGATTGAAAAGGGAAAGATTAAAAAGATATATGAAGATAAATATGATTTTGAAGATGCAATAGATGCCAAAGGGTTATATATATCCCCAGGCTTTATAGATGTCCATACCCATGCAATTGAAGGCCGTGATTGTATGGAGGGAAATTTTGATGCAATAAATGCAATGTCAAAATCTTTGATAAAATATGGAATAACTTCCTTTCTTCCTACAACTATGACTGAAGATACTGTAAAAATAAAAAGTGCTGTAAAAAGCATTTCAGAGGCAATAGATAAAACTGAAGGTGCAAATGTTTTAGGTATAAACCTTGAAGGTCCCTTTATATCTCCATATATGGCAGGGGCACAGGATACCAAATTTATAAAAAAGCCGTCCCTTGATACTTTAAAATACATAGCTGAAGATTATATTAAAAATATAAAACTTATAACCATAGCACCAGAAGAAGATGGAGCGATAGAGTTTATAAAAGAGCTTAAAAAGCTTGATATAGTGCCATCTATAGGTCATACTAACGGAAATTACGATGATTTTATGAAAGGATATAAGGAAAGGGCTCTCCACTGTACCCATCTTTTCAATGCTATGACAGGATTTCACCACAGAAAGCCTGGAATAGTAGGGGGAGTATTTGACAGCGACGTTACAGCTGAGATGATTCTCGATGGAATACATGTCCACTATGCAGCTGCAAGAAGCGCAATAAAAGTTAAAGGAATTGAAAAGATAATATTAATATCCGACAGCATGATGGCAGCCGGACTATCTGACGGAATTTACAGTCTCGGAGGGCAGGAGGTTTATGTAAAGGACAGTCAGGCAAGATTAAAGGATGGAACCCTTGCCGGCTCAACACTAACTTTAAATAAAGCTCTTTATAATGCTGTAAAACATCTTGACATACCTTTATATAAAGCTGTTAAAATGATTTCCTCAAACCCTGCAAAGCTTTTGAAAATAGATAGTAAAAAGGGTTATATTAAAGAAGGTTTTGATGCTGATATAGTAATATTTGATGAGGATATAAATATTAAAAATGTTCTTGTAAATGGAAAAAAGATTTGCTGATTCTTACTTGATTTAGAAATTTAAAAATTAAAAAATTAACTTTAACCCCTTAGTTTAAAAAGTTAAAAATTAATTGTATTTATGAGTGTTTAGAACTATTTTAAAAATCGTCAATGGTTTATTTTTCTTTAATTGTATAATTTTTCATTTAATATTATAATATTAATTAGATGTTGGAGAAAGAAGGTAATTTTATGAAAAAACTAAAGAAAATTTATTTAACATATTTATAATTTGTCTTATGTTCATTTCTATGCATCTCGTAGTTTTTGCAGATGGATTAAATAAACTTAATAGTACTGATTATATAATAGTTCAAAAAACTTTTGTAGAACACAAATTTCAATCTCTTCCATATAGTATTGAATGGGATGGAATAACAGTTGGAAGTGTTACCCTTTTAATAAACTATAATAAATATGAAACTTGGTCTATTGATAAATATGGAAATAAAATAGAATTAATTAGTGAAAACAGATTAATTACCAATGCAGACTATACTAATTTAAAGTAATTGTAGGATTTAATGGTAGAGTACTCGAAAGTCACTTTACTCCAGAATGTTATATATTTAAATATCAAATTGAAAATACAGCTTTAGGAGGAACCACAATTCAAAATAAATATGTTAATGCAACTTCATTATATCTACCCTAAAATGTTTTAAATCAATGCAAGCAAATCCATTGATAAAATCGAGGTGTTTTTATGTCAACCTTGCTTTCAATTTCGAATATATATCTTTTAGTAATTGTAAAAGTAGCTGAATATCTAATAATATGTGCATCTGCTTTTTTTATAATAAAGTATGCTGTTAAAAGTGCATTAAAAAAATAATTTTAAATTTGCAAAAATCTGACACCCTACGGTGTCAGATTTTTATTACTTTAATTCTTCTAAAGCCTTTTTAATTGCATCAACTTTATCGAGTTTTTCCCATGGAAGATCAATATCAGTTCTTCCAAAGTGTCCATAGGCTGCAACCTGTCTGTATATTGGTCTTCTTAGATTTAAATTCTTGATTATTGCAGCTGGTCTTAAATCAAAAACTTTATTTACAATATCAACTATTTTATCGTCTGCTAATTTACCTGTCCCAAAGGTCTCAACTTCTATTGAAACTGGTCTTGCAACACCTATTGCATAGGCAAGCTCAATCTCGAGTTTATCAGCAATACCAGCAGCTACAAGGTTCTTAGCAACCCATCTTGCTGCATAAGCTGCAGAACGGTCACCCTTTGTTGGACCCTTTCCTGAGAAAGCTCCTCCGCCGTGTCTTCCATATCCTCCATAAGTATCAACTATAATCTTTCTTCCAGTTAGTCCTGAGTCTCCCTGTGGTCCTCCTACAACGAATCTTCCAGTTGGGTTTATATAGTATTTTGTGTTTTCATCAAGAAGGTTCAAAGGAACAACCTTTCTTATAACATGCTCAATAATATCCCTTTCAATCTGTTCTCTAGAAACTTCTGGACTGTGTTGTGTTGATACAACTATCGCATCTATTCTAACTGGTTTATCGTCATGATATTCAACAGTTACCTGTGTCTTTCCATCTGGTCTTAAATAATCCAATGTTCCATTCTTTCTAACTTCTGCAAGCCTTCTTGAAAGTCTATGTGCCATTGCTATTGGAAGAGGCATCATTTCAGGAGTTTCATTACATGCAAATCCAAACATCATTCCCTGATCTCCTGCACCAATTGCTTCAATTGCTTCCATCTCTCCCTTTTTAGCTTCAAGAGACTTATCAACTCCAAGGGCAATATCTGCAGACTGTTCATCTATTGATGTAATAACCGCACAAGTATCGCAGTCAAACCCATATTTTGCTCTCGTATAACCTATTTCCTCTATTGTCTTCCTAACTATTTTAGGGATATCAACATAGCATTTAGTTGATATTTCTCCCATAACAAGAACCATTCCAGTAGTAACTGCTGTTTCACACGCAACCCTAGCCTCTGGATCCTTTTCAATTATAGCATCGAGTACTGCATCGGATATCTGGTCGCATATTTTATCTGGATGGCCTTCAGTAACTGATTCTGAAGTAAATAACCTTTTAACCATTTTTTATCCTCCTTTTATGTAAAATAAAAACCTCTTCGACAGAAGAGGCAGTTTCTTCAACACCCTCATCTCTCAGAATACAACGATTCTGCTGGAATTGGCACCTTTCTTTTGCAGGTTGCCGGGTATCATCGGGCCAGTCCCTCCACCTCTCTTGATAAGAGTTAAACATATATTCATTTTTACTAAGCAATATTACCACATAAAGTATTATATGTCAATAGGATTAATAGCAAATCTTTTCTATAATCATGACCACCCGTAAAACGGGTGGTTTGCTTGAGCCCTATAAGGGCATTTTACTGGCCGTGTCTTAAGACACACTGAAAGGTCTGCCAACCGCATAATTTTTCAGACCACCCCTAAAGGGGTTTTTATTTTTTGCTTTTATTTACTGGGTCA
>JAOADY010000069.1 GCA_026417075.1 Caloramator sp. | reverse complement strand
ATTCAAGATAATGGTCATATTGGGACCTGATTGTTCCTCTCTATCCGTGATACTTATTTAGAATTATTGTAGAACAGTTTGGATAAAAAAGCTTTGGATTTCCTTCTCCAAGGGATGAATCTCTTTCATTCATGTATCTTTTTAGCTGCTCGTAGGCCTCTTTTTTGCCTATATTTTCATTGCTGCTTTTCTCTAAAAATGGAGATTTACATTCTATTACAACAACAGGAATACCATTTATAAATATAACTATATCAGGAATTATCTTCCCACCTGATAATGTTTGAACTTCAAACTGCCTTGTTACTAAAAAGTCGTTATTTTCAACATTATCCCAATCAATAAACTTAACAGTATGAAATTTCTTTTTACCGCTTCCGTCTAAATCTTGCTCAACTGCATAATTCAGCTCCACAAGGGCATAATATATCTTTTCATTTATTTCAAGAAGCGATGTTCCTAAATTTATTGGATTTGAAATATATCTTATGGCTTTATTTAAATTATTTTCATCAATCCATGGATTTAACCTTTTAAGTGCACATTTAAGTCTGTTAACTAAAATTACATCTGATAAGGATTCCCTCTCTCCTGACAAAACTGATAAATCATTTCCATGTATAAATTCATAGTCCAATTTATTTTTTAAATAATTTACCGCAGGAACTTCAACAAGGGTTTCCTCATTACCTAAATAGGGCATGTTCCCCCTCCCCTCGCAATTAAACTTTAACTCTTATTTTGCCTGTCAAAAGCTTTTGCATTAATCCTTTTTTAAGTGTTTCAAGTTTTTCTTTTTTAGATTGGTATTCTTCAAGCTGGGTATCTACAGTTGATAATATGTCGGCGATTTGTTGCTGCTCTTCTATATCGGGTACTGGTATTAAAAATTCACTCAACTCATCAAAATTTAAACTATCTCTTACACTCCCCTGTGTATTTACATTTACAAATTGTAAAAATCTATTCATTTTAAACCAATATTCTAAATATGTTTCTTTAATAATATTATTGTTTATTGAGAATACAACATACATTGGACTAATTATTCCTTTATCAAATTCTTTTAATAAAGCAATCGAGCCAACATTAATTCTAGATGGATTGTATGCAAATTGATTTTTGTAAACTATTTTATAATTTGAAGTATTTTTACTATGAACTTTTCTTTCAAATTGTTCATATTGCAATACAAATCCTTGTTTGTTATTTATACTTAAAACTTGAATATTTTTATTTTCTTTATTGCGTTCATTGCTTTCATAAATTACTTCCCTTAACTTCTTTACTTCCCAATCTTTTGGTATCTCACCTATCTCCGTCTTTTTAAATTCCTTATGTCCTATCCCCTTTGTTAAAAGCCTTTGCATTAGCCCTTTTTTAAGCTCTTTTGTTTTTTCTATTAATTTATCAACATTTTCAATCTGCTCATCCGCAGCAGAAAGTATGTCGGCAATTTTTTGCTGTTCGGGTAATGAAGGAATAGGGATGCTAATAGTTGATAAATTACCTTTTGTTATACCATAAACTGTAGCCCCTGTAGCTATCACTCTAAATTGTTTTCTTATATTTTGATTACAAAAACAATATTTCTTATATCCATTATCCATTATTTTACTTTTTTCTTTACCTACAATTGTATGTAAACCTGCAATATAAACTTCATTGTTTGGATTATTAATTACTACACTTTTACCAATTCCTTCATAATCCTCTGATGCATCAACAAAAACTATATCACCAGTTTTTAACAATACCTCATTTTTTACTTTTGCTAAATCTATTTCTATTTTGGGCATCCACTCTTTATCTAATAACAAATCAAATTCATGCTTCCCTTTTTTATGAATATCTCCATAATGTAAATAATAATACCCTTTATTAGCTTGATTTTTTCTTGACACAGATATTCCGCTATAAAAGTCACACACTTCCCCCAATCTCTTCACTTCCCACTCCTGTGGTATCTCGCCAATTTCCGTAATTTTATACCCTTCTCTTGCCTTTTTCATTTGTCTCACCTGCCTTATATTTCATCAAATCTTAGTTCCTTTAAATACTCGTTAAGTTTTGCTTCCGTTTCTAAAGATTTCTTTTTAAGCTCCTTTAACTCTTCAATAACTCCATCAATATCTATTTCTTCCTCTTCTTCTGTTGTATCAACGTATCTGCTAATATTAAGGTTATAATCGTTATCAATAATATCCTTCTTATCAACTACTACAGCATATTTTTCAACATCTTCAAATTTATCAAAGGCTTCAACTATTCTTTGTATATCTTCATCCCTTAATTTATTCTTTGTTTTTTCTTTTGCATAATCATTGCTTGCATCTATAAATAATACTTTTTCTTTTCTATCCAAAGGCTTGTTTTTATTTATCACAAGTATTGCTGCAGGAATACCCGTTCCATAGAATATATTAGCTGGAAGTCCTACAACAGCTTCTATTAAATCATCATCTATAAAGCCTTGTCTTATTTTCTGCTCTGCACCGCTTCTAAACAATACCCCATGGGGTACAACCGTTGCCATTTTTCCTTTTTTATTCAAACTTGCTACCATGTGAGATACAAAGGCTAAATCTCCATAGGATTTTGGAGGAACACCGTAATGAAATCTTCCATATTTATCGCTTTGAACATCTTCATAGCCCCAATTTTTTAAACTAAAGGGTGGATTTGCAAGTATCTTATCAAAGGTCTTTAATTGCACTGCTTCTGTATGCATAGGATTTCTTATAGTATCGCCCTTTTGAATATCTGCGCCCTTTGCACCATGAAAAAGCATATTCATTTTACAAATTGCCCAGGTTGAAAGATTAATCTCCTGTCCAAAGAGTGAAATATTCTTAGTATTTCCTCCATGCTCCTTTATGTATTGAAGAGACTGAATGAGCATGCCTCCGCTACCTGCTGTAGGGTCGTATATTCTATCTCCCTCCTGAGGTTTTAATATATTTACCATAACCTTAACAACTTCAGCTGGAGTATAGAATTCTCCCCCCTTTTTTCCGCTCTCGTCTGCAAATTGTTTAATAAGATATTGATAGGCATCGCCTAAAACATCCTCAGATTCGAGGTTTGAATTAGATAGATTTACGCTGTCAAATAAAATCAATAATTGCGATAACTTCTTATCTGGAACTCTTTCTTTGTCATTGTAGTTTGCTGTAGTTAATACTCCTACTAATTCCGAATTCTTAGGTTCATCTTCTATTGCCTTAAAAGCTTTATCAAGCTCAGGTCCAATGTTTAAATTTAAACTCCTAAGTTTTTCCCATCTTGCACTTTCAGGAACATAAAAGGATTCATATAATGCAGAGTCATTCAGTAGCTCATCTATATCTTCATCAGGTATTCCCTGCTCTTTAAATTCATTTCTCAATTTATCTCTTTCTTCATCGAATTCATCGTTTATTCTTTTTAAAAAAAGCATTCCGAAAATATAATCCTTATATTCTGATGACGACAATTCTCCTCTTAATATGTCAGCGCATTGCCACAAAATCGATTCTAATTTATCTAAATTTAATTTTTCCATTTATTCTACCCCCGAAGTTAGTTCTATTTTTTAACATTATAAGCCTCTAAATTACAATTAATATTTTACCATAATTTAAGAATTTGTAATAAATAATTTTATCCTTAATTTTTCTTGCTCATATAATTATCATAATGCTTGATTTTAACCTGACCTTTTCTTATATTATCTTAAAATCAGGCATTAATATTTTAACTTTGTTTTAAAAAATAGCAGATACACTTTAGGCATCTGCTATTTTTTACTCTATACCTATTTCCTGTGAAATTTTTATCGCCGTTGGTGTTGCTGCAAGTCCCCCAAGGGCAGTTTCCCTAAGTTCGCTTGGAAGCATCCTGCCTACTTTATACATTGTGCTCACTACCTCATCAAAGGGTATTACACTCTCTACACCTGCAAGCGCCATATCTGCACTGCTCATTGCATTTACAACTCCCATAGCGTTCCTTTTTGCGCAGGGAACTTCAACTAGTCCTGCAACAGGATCACAAACAAGCCCTAATATGTTTTTTAATGCAATCGCAGAAGCGTTAAAAGCCATATTAGGAGTTCCTCCAAACATTTCAACGATAGCAGCTGCTGCCATAGCCGACGCAGAGCCACATTCAGCCTGACATCCTCCCTCTGCTCCAGCTAAGGTTGCATTTTTGGCTATTATCTGTCCAATTCCTGAGGCTGTTAAAAGAGCATCTATCAAAAGTTCTTCATCTGCTTTTATTATTTCACCTGAGGTAATTATTGCTGCAGGAACTATTCCGCAGGAACCTGCTGTAGGACATGCGACTATTTTACCCATAGCAGCATTAACTTCAGAACTTGAAAGTGCCCTTGCAACAGCCTTATTTATTACATCTCCGCATACTGTTTTGCCTTTTTTTCTATATTCTTCAACTTTTTTTGCATTTCCTCCAATAATACCGCTTACAGATTTTATAGAATTGCTAAGCCCAATATTTGCAGATTCTTTCATCACATTTAAAACTTCTTTTACTTTATTTCGCACTTCATCTTTACTCTTTTCTGAAATTTTACATTCATTCATTAATACAACATCACAGATTCTGCATTTGTATTTTTCAGTTAATTCAATTATATCTAAAGCGTTTTTATACATAAAAAACCTCCGTAAAAACTTAATATCATATTGCATCTATAAACTTTACAGAAGAAACGCCTTCTATTTTTGAGAGTTCATCGATTATGTTTTTAGGAACTTTATGATCCGTTTCTATTACAGCAGTCGCTATCTCTCCCTTGCTTTCTCTATCAACTTTTAAGGTTGCAATATTTATATCTCCAAGCGCAATAGCAAGACTTATCTTGCTTATCATTCCTTTTTTATCTTTATATTTTATTATAAGGGTAGGGTATTCTCCCGTAAAATATATATCTTCACCGTCTATATTTATAACTGCAATACTTCCTCCTCCAATTGATGAACCTATCATAAAAGATGTACATCCGTCATTTTTTAAAAATTCAATCTTAACTGTATTAGGATGAACATCTCCCAAATCTTCCTCAAAAAAATTTACTTCTATGTTTTTTTCCTTTGCAATATCAAAGGAATACTTTATTCTCTCATCATAGGTTTCCATTCCAAGTATTCCTGCAACTAAAGCTCTATCGGTTCCATGACCTTTATAGGTCTTAGCAAATGAACCATGAAGATAGAAATTAACTTTATAAAAATCCTCTCCTAAAATACTCCTTGCAGCTTTTCCTATTCGTGCCGCTCCTGCTGTATGGGAGCTTGATGGTCCAATCATTACAGGTCCAATTACGTCAAATACTCCAATACCTTTCATATACATCCCCATTTCTTTCATTATTTATATACCTAATTATTATAATATAAAAATAATAAAAATCTACCCTTAACAATTTAATTATTGAGGACGGTTAATGAAATTTAACAATTTATAAATAATTCTGAACCGTCCTCAAATTTAAAATTTACCTTTTATAAATCATGTGAATTGCCTCTTCATTAATCCCCATTACAGCCTCATAAAAAGCTTCTGAAAGCGTAGGATGAACATGTATCGCTTTTTTTATCTGATTTATGGTCATTTTATTTTCAACAGCAAGAATACCCTCATGAATTAAATCTGAAGCGTGAGGACCTATTATATGAACACCTGCTATTTTATATTCATTATCATCTTCTTTAACTGCAATAACCTTTACAATTCCTTCAGCTTCACCTAAAGTTAAAGCCTTACCATTTGCACCAAACATAAATTTGCTTACTTTATAATTTTTATTATTGCTCTTCGCTTCATCTTCCGTAATACCTGTACTTGCTATTTCAGGAAAAGTAAATATACAGGAAGGTATTATATTCCCATGAGGTACAATATTTTTAATTAATATTCTTTCAACTACATTTATTCCCTGATGAGATGCAGCATGAGCAAGCATAGATATTCCATTTACATCTCCAATAGCATAAATTCCCTTTATATTAGTTTCATAATTATCATCAACTTTTATACCCTTATTATCGTATTCAATTCCTATACTATTAAGATTAAGACCCTCTACATTTGGAATTCTTCCAGTTGATACAAGAACTTTATTAACATTAATATAAAATTCTCCTTTTTTGCCTTCAGCATATAAAATATATCCATCAGAATTTTTTTCAATTCTTTTAACTTTTGTTGCCGTATTAATTTCAATACCTTTTTTCTTAAGTATAATATTAAGCCTTTTAGTTATTTCACTATCTATATTAGAAATAATACTAGGCATAAACTCAAATACAGTAACCTTGCTTCCAAGAGCATTAAATATGCAGGCAAATTCCATTCCAATAACTCCACCACCAATAATTGCAAGGTTTTCTGGTATACTGCTGAAATTTAATATTTCCTCACTTGTATAAAGACCTTCTACATTTGATAAAAAATTTGGAATATTAGGTTTTGAGCCGCTTGCAATTATAATGTTTCTACACTCAATTTTTTCTTTTTTTCCATTATTAAAATCAACTTCAATTTTATTTCTATCAAAAATTGATGCATTACCTTCAAAATAATCTATGCAATTTGTCTTAATAAGCTGTGTTATTCCTTGCGACAGATTTTTAACGATGTTTTGTTTTCTTTCATGTATTTTTTCTATATCAATCGAATAGTCATCCACTTTAATTCCAAATTCATCAATATTTTTCAATAAATTTAAAACATCAGCATTTTTATATAATGCCTTTGTAGGAATACAGCCTCTGTTTAAACATGTTCCTCCAACACTATCCTTTTCAATAAGACATACCTTAGCCCCAAGCTGTGCTGCCCTTATTGCTGCAGTATAACCCCCAGGCCCAGCTCCAATTATGCCTATATCATAAATCATTTTTACCCCTCCTTAAGTAATGCCACCCAATTGACAATGGATAAACTCATATTTAGTCTATCTTTATCAATAGGGTGGCTTTTATATTTCTTAATCAGCACCTGTCCTACGTTAAATTTAAATTCCTATTTAACAATATTAATTTTCATTAATAGTTTCTTTATTCCACTTTAAGATAGTATTTCTAGCAGCTTTTACCTCATCAAGCCTTCTTAATGGAGTATCATGAGGAGCATCTTTTAAAAGCTGTGGAGTTTCTTTTATTTCCTTATGAATTTTTTTCATAACATCTATAAATTCATTTAAAGTTTCAAGGCTCTCTGTTTCTGTTGGTTCAATCATGATTGCGCTATCCACTATAAGAGGAAAATAAATTGTTGGAGGATGATATCCATAGTCTAAAAGCCTCTTTGCAATATCGAGAGTTGTCACATCACTTTCTTTAATACCATGTCCCGCAAAAACAAATTCATGCTTGCAGAGTTCATTTATTTGTAGTTTATAATATTCTTTCAGTTTTTCTTTTAAATAATTTGCATTAAGAACAGCCATAGTACTTGCCTTTTTTAATCCTTTAGCTCCCATTGATAGAATATAGCTGTATGCCTTTATCATTACATTGAAATTGCCATAAAATCCTTTTATCCTTCCAATCGAAAGCGGTTTATCATAATTTAATGTAAATTTATCCTCTTTTTTTTCAACAACCGGTACAGGTAAAAATGGAATAAGTTCTTTTTTTACTCCAACAGGACCGCTTCCTGGACCTCCACCTCCATGGGGAGCTGAAAATGTTTTATGAAGGTTTAGATGTACAATATCAAACCCCATATCTCCTGGTCTTGTAATACCCATTATTGCATTCATATTTGCACCATCGTAATATAAAAGCCCTCCTGCTTCGTGCACAAGCTTTGCTATTTTAATAATATTCTTTTCAAATAATCCAAGTGTATTAGGATTAGTAAGCATAAGTGCTGCAACTTCATCGTTTAATGCTTCCTTAAGCTTATCCAAATCAACAAGTCCATCTACATTAGATTTTATTTCAACAATATCAAAACCTGCAACAGCTGCACTTGCCGGGTTTGTCCCATGGGCAGAATCAGGAACAATTATTTTTTTTCTTCTAAAATCTCCCCTATTTTCATGATAAGCTTTTATTATCATAAGACCAGTAAGCTCTCCATGGGCACCAGCAGCAGGAGCTAAAGTAACTTCGTCCATTCCTGTTATTTCACATAGAATTTTAGATAAATTATACATAAGCTCAAGGCATCCCTGAACAGTTTCCTCACCTTGTAAAGGATGAACATCTGTAAAACCTTCAAGAGAAGCTATATCCTCGTTTATCTTTGGATTGTATTTCATAGTACAAGAGCCTAACGGGTAAAATCCAGTATCAACTCCATAATTCTTATTTGATAAAAGAGTATAATGTCTAACTACATCAACTTGTGAAACTTCTGGAAAAGAAAGATTACTGCATCTTTTATATTCGTTTGGTATTATTTCATCTATTTCAATATCTGAAATATCATCTTCAGGAAGGGAATATGCACATCTTTCATCTTTCGAAAGCTCAAATATAAGTTTATTATACTCCTTCATGCTATCACCTCCATTAATTTTACTAAATTGTCAATTTCGTCCTTAGTCCTCTTTTCAGTGACACATAGAAGAAGTGAGTTATCAAGTTCCTTATATTCCTTCTCAAGTGCAAAGCCTCCAAGTATATTGTTTTTTAATAATTCATCATTTATTTTCTTAATATCAAAATCGCTTTTTACTGCAAATTCCATAAAGAAAGGTTTATCAAATAAAGGTTTATATTTACCGGTTTCAATTAATTTTTTATATGCATAGTGGGCTTTCTTAGCGCACTGCTCTGCAACTTCTTTTATTCCTTTTTTACCCATAACCGCCATGTAAACTGTAGCTGTAAGTGCATTTAGCGCTTGATTTGAGCATATATTTGATGTTGCCTTCTGTCTTCTTATATGCTGCTCCCTTGCCTGAAGCGTCAATACAAATCCCCTTTTACCATCAACATCATTAGTCTGCCCTACTACTCTTCCTGGCATCTTTCTTATTAGCTTATTTGTACATGCCAAAAATCCTAAATATGGTCCTCCAAAATTCAATTTATTTCCAAGTGCTTGTCCTTCTCCTACTGCTATATCTGCTCCTAATTCTCCTGGAGTTTTCAATATTCCAAGGGATATAGGATTAACGCTCATAATAAGCATTGAACCATTAGAATGAATTATTTTTTCAGCCTGAGCTACATCTTCAATTATTCCAAAAAAGTTTGGATATTGAAGAATAACTGCTGCTGTATCCCTATCTATTTCTTTTCTAAGGTTTTCAATATCAGTTTCTCCATCATTCATACCTATTTCCTGATAAAATGCACCATGATATTTTATATATGTCTGTACTACTTTTCTTATCTGAGGGTTAACTGTTTTTGATATCAATATCTTTTTCCTTTTTGTTGCTTCAAGAGCCATAAAGGCTGACTCTGCGCAGGCTGTTTCCCCATCATACATCGATGCATTTGCAGCATCCATGTTAGTAAGACTGCATATCATAGTCTGATATTCAAATATTGCCTGAAGAGTCCCCTGACTTATCTCAGGCTGGTATGGCGTATATGCAGTATAAAATTCAGGACGTGATACTATATGTTTTACAACAGAAGGAATATAGTGGTCATATGCTCCTGCTCCAAGAAAGCAAACAATCTCATTTATGTTTTTATTTTTGCTACTAAGCTTTTTTAAATGATTAGACAACTCTATTTCTGATAATGGTTCATTAATATCTAATTCTTTTTTAAACCTTACTTCATCAGGTATATCACTAAATAAATCTTCAATCGAATTTGCTCTTATACAATCGAGCATATATTTTTCATCATCTGGCGTGTGAGGTATATAAGGAAACATATTATACCTCCTTGCTACAATATTTTTCGTATTCTTCAGCACTCATTAATTCTTTTAATTGTGATTCATCTTTTATCTCAATATATATCATCCAATTTTCATAGGGTTCTTGATTTATTAATGAAGGATCATCTACAACTTCTTCATTTACCTCAAGTATTTTACCATCAACTGGTATATACGTATCTGATGCTGCCTTTACTGACTCTATTACTCCAAAAGAATCCCCAGCTGAAAGCTCTGTTTCAATTTCCGGAAGTTCAACATATACTATATTGCCAAGGGATTTTTGTGCATAATCTGTTATTCCAATGTATGCTTTACCATTTTCAACCTTTAACCATTCATGATCTTTTGAATACAAAAGTTCCTTTAATACCATCATTTTTCATACCTCCAATTTATTTTTTATATTTTTTTTCATAGAATTTTTTGCTTATAACTTTAGCCTTTGCAGTTTTATTTCTTATTGCTATATTAAATTCACATCCAAGATTAGAATAGTTTATATCTACCATCGCAAGCCCTATACATTTCTTCAGAGTTGGAGATAAATATCCTGTAGTTACAAACCCTATTTTTTTATCATCAACTAAAACATCATATCCATGCCTTGGTATGCCTTTATCGAGCATTTCAAATCCTACTAATTTTCTTTTTAATCCTTCTCTCTTTTGATTTATAAGGGCTTCTTTTCCTATAAAATCTTTTTTATCTAACTTAACAAAGTAACCTAGTCCCGCTTCAAGAGGAGTAATATCTTGAGATATTTCATTTCCATATAGTGGAAGGCAAGCTTCAAATCTTAATGTATCTCTACATCCAAGCCCTGCTGGCTTTAAGCCATAATCCTTTCCCTCATTTAATATACAGTTCCAAATTTTTTCTATATTTTCGTTTGAAGTATAAATTTCAAATCCGTCTTCCCCTGTATATCCTGTTCTTGAAACAATGCACTTTTTACCACATATTTCAACTTCATCTGAAAAATAAAAGAATTTTATGTTATCTAAATTATAATTTGTAAGCCCTTGAAGTATTTCTTGAGCCTTAGGTCCTTGCAAAGCCACTTCTGAAATTGTGCTAGATATATTCTTTATACTTACATCATAGTTGCCTTTATTTAGAAGCATCCATTCAAAATCTTTTTCAATATTAGCTGCGTTAATAACAAGTAAAAACTTTTCTTTATTAAACTTATAAACTAAAAGATCATCTACTACCCCTCCTTCATGATAGCACATCAAAGAATATATCACCTGATTGTCCTCAAGCCCTTCAGCATCATTAGTAATCAATCTTTGAACATAATAAAGTGAATCAGATCCTGTAACTTCTATTTCTCCCATATGAGAAACATCAAACAGTCCTGCATTATTTCTTACAGCATCATGTTCAATTGTCAATCCTTCATACTCGACCGGCATAACCCATCCCGCAAATTCAATTATTTTAGCATTTTGCTTTATATGGGCATCATAAAGTACTGTTTTTTTTAAATTTTCCATATAATCCCCCCTTAAAATATAAAAGAGGTTATGAAGGCATAGTTATATAATACGCCTTCATAACCTCTGTATTTTTACCTGAAAGTTTTGGCAAACAGCCTTTCTCCTTCGGTTCCGTTTTTACGGTCTTTCCAGAGTTTCATCAGTTAACGGTACTTTGGCCTGAAAGTTTCTAAAAAATCGGCATTTTTTATTGCTTCTTCGGCTATCAAAATGATATCTCCCGTTAACGTCATCTGACTTATTAAATTGTTAAGATTAGCATAATGTTTAAAATCTATGTTGTCAATCATTATTTATAAATTAAATAAATTCTCTTTGTTTAATTTACCTTTACATATCTGCTTTATAAATAAGTTTTCCTTCGCTTGTGCTCATCTCGTATAGCTTTTCAATATCATCGCTAATATACTTTAAAACATCATCATCCATAGTAAATTTAACGCTTATTCCACAGCTTGAGCTGAATTTTCTTGGTACAGGCATTATTTCTGCATTAATTTTTTTGCTAATCAAATATCTTTGATATTTAATTGCACCTGATTGTGTAAAAAAAGTTGCAATATAATCCATTTTAACTACCTACTTGCTTAAAATTAAAATATATTCTCCATCTTTTTCTTCAACTTCAACTTTATAGCCTGCATTTTTGCCGAATCTTTTAACGTTTTCCTTTGCAGTGGTGTTATCTACCATAACTTTAACCCCTGAAGGATTATTTTCCACTCCTTTTTTTGTAAGCAATACTGGTTCAGGACATGATCTACCTCTTGCATCAATTTCCAGAAGCTTCAATTTTTACATCTCCCTTCACTTTAATATTAACTGAATTGTCAATATTTAAATATGCGATTGCAAATACAACTACAAAACCAAGAAGAACAGCGATTTTTCCATAGGGTGTTGGTCCCTTTGCTGATGAAGCAAGTTTAAAATTATGAGCAAAGGCTGCCCCAACTAACATTCCCATTACTGTAACTACTGAATCGATATTCCCTTCTCCAGAAAGAATAAGCTGTCTTAAAGGGCATCCGCCAAGAAGAACTGAGGCAAATCCAGCAAGTGCCATTCCAAGGAAGTTCCAAAGTCCATCTGTATGTGCTACGGCCTGAGCTGCAAATCCTAATTTAAAATAACCTAATACTAAATTTCCAATAAGTGCTGTTACAAAGATAGCTATAAATCCAGATATAAGATAAGAATCTTTAAACATTATAAGATCCCTTATACCTCCAACCATACAAAGCCTCGTCCTTTGTGCAAATCCTCCAACTATAAGTCCTGCTATAAGGGCAATTATAATTGGAGCATGCTTTGAACCAGGACCTGTCTTGCTGAAAAATAAAATTCCTGTTGCTGTTCCTGAAATGAGAAGTATTAAAAGTATTACATTAATTGCAGGTAAAAGATATCCTTCGTATTTATTCATTGAATAAGTTCTCTTTAAAGTAAATCCTTTGTTTAAGAAAACAATTCCAAGACCTATTCCAGCTACAAATCCAATCAATCCAAAGAGTGCATTTAAGTCTCCTCCTGCAAGCCTTAAAACCATTCTAAGAGGACATCCTAAAAACATTAATGCACCGATTATAACTATAAATCCTAGTACAAATCTTGTAAAAGGAGATGAACCTCCCCTTGCGCTGTACTCTTTCTTTCCAAGGGCCATTAAAAATGCTCCAAGAACGATTCCAATAATTTCTGGTCTAACGTATTGGACTACCTCGGCCCTGTGAAGTCCAACACCTCCAGCAATATCCCTGATAAAACATACGATACAAAGTCCCATATTAACAGGGTTACCAAAGAAAACCAGCATTACAGCAATAAGACCTACTACGATTCCATTGAGAATAATCCACTTTTTTTCACCCATACTTTTACCTCCTAAAATTAATAAATTAATCACAATTAAATTATATAATTTTTCTATATTTTTTTATAATTGATATTTCATATAATAAATTTATTATTTATTTAAAAATCCAATATCAACATTTTTACCATAAATATAAAAAAATTATTTAAACTATAAGCCATTTAATAGCATAATATAATCAATATATTTAAAAACAAAAAAGCTTTATAATCTGATAAAAACTCAACAGATTATAAAGCAAATAAATACAATATTTTGCTACATAAAAACACCAACAACTAATTATATGGGGAAAACTTAAAGCTAAAAAACATTATAATTTTCAATATGTATTAAAAACAACAAAATTTAAATAAAGATTTTATTTTACCTTTTCCTCAAAAACTTCTTTAACATATTTATCAATTAAACCAACTAATTGACCTATTTCAGGCTTAGTAACTTGAGCATTTGCTCCTACTGATTCTCCTTTATGCTTTAAATCATCTGTAATCAAAGATGAAAATATTATTACTGGTAATTTCCTTAAAAATTTATGTTCTTTTATTTTTCTTGTAAAGGTATGTCCATCCATCTGAGGCATTTCAATATCAGTTATAACTATATTTACATCTTCAATAAATCTTTCTCCCTTTGCCTCAGCTAAATCATTCAAATAATCAAAAGCCTGCTTGCCATCATCAAAAAACTTAATCTTTTCAAATCCAGCACTTAAGAGAGTTTCTTTTAAAAGATTTTTTATTAATATTGAATCTTCAGCAAGAACGATTTTTATATCTTTTCTATCTTTATATTCAATATCTTCTATTCTATTTTTACTAATACCTGCACTTGGACTTATATCTGTAACTATTTTTTCAAAATCCAACAATAATATTATCTTATCTTGCAGTACGATATTCCCTATTACTAATGAATTTTCTGAAATTTCATCTGGCTTTTTTATCTGTTCCCATCTTATACGATGAATACGTACTACATCATCTATATCAAAAGCTACTTTTAATTTATTAAATTCGCATAAAATAGTCTTTCTCTTTTTCCCTTCTCTCTCAATCGAAGAAACAATATTATCTAAAACATATTTTAAGTCGATTACAGTTATTACATTCCCTCTTATAAGGGTTAAACCTAAAACTTGAGGTGGAACACCAGGCATTTTAGTAATGTTACTAACTTCTAAAACTTCTTTAACTTTAATAACATTAATTCCATAATGTTTGCTTCCAACTACAAATTCCAATATTTCAACTTCGCCCGTACCTGCTTCTAACAATATACTAGTATTCATTTAAAACCCTCCAATGAATTAATCCTTCTAAATTATATTAAAATTCATCTTTACTTTTAAAATATTTTAAATACAATCATAACCATCTCTATAAACAATTTTAATTTTACAGATTAACCTAAATTTATTGCTATATTTTGACTGATTAATATACTGCATAATTATTACTCCTTTCATTGTATTACTTTGTAGTTTATTTATCGGATTGAAATAAAGCATTATTTATACTTTTTTAAATTATTTATTTTCAATACTTTAAATTATACAGTTGTATACATTAAACAATGATATTAATCATTATTCATTACTAAAAAATAAAAAGTAAGCTATATTTATCCAGCCTACTTTTTATTGAATTTATTCAAATTGAGTTTTATATAATTCATAATAAATACCTTTTTTATTCATTAAATCCCTATGAGTTCCTTCTTCTTCTATTCCATTTTCAGTCAATACTATTATTCTATTTGCATTTTTAATAGTGGCAAGTCTATGGGCAATAATAAAAGTAGTGCGTCCCTTTGAAAGTTCTTCAATAGATTTTTGAATTATAAGTTCGCTTTGATTATCAAGGGATGATGTAGCTTCATCAAGAATTAAAATAGGAGGATTTTTCAGGAACATTCTCGCAATAGAAATTCTCTGCTTTTGACCTCCAGAGAGTTTAATACCTCTTTCTCCAATATATGTATCATACCCATCCTCAAGCTCCATTATAAATTCATGGGCATTAGCAGCCTTTGCAGCCCTAATAACTTCTTCCTCAGTTGCATCGAGCCTTCCATATAAAATATTATCCCGTATAGTTCCAGCAAATAAAAAAACATCCTGCTGAACTACTCCTATGTTTTGTCTTAGCGACTTTATCTTAATATCCTTTATATCTATGCCATCAATATATATATTCCCACTATCAACATCATAAAACCTCGGTATAAGGCTACAAAGAGTAGTTTTTCCAACACCTGAAGGTCCAACAATAGCAATACTGTCCCCTTCATTTACTGTTAAATTAATATTCTTAAGCACAGTAGTTTTATCGTTATAACTAAAGCTTACATTTTTAAACTCAACTTTTCCTAAAACATCTTTAATTTCAACTGCATTTTCCCTATCGAATATGTCGGGCTTTATGTTCATAATTTCATAAAATCTCTTAAAACCTGCCATGCCTCTTTGGTATTGTTCTACAAACTGCGCTATTCTTTTAACCGGCTGTAAAAATTGACCTATATATATAAGATACGCAACAAGATCACCAACGCTGATTTCTCCCTTTGCAACGAAATATCCTCCTGCAATAAGAGCTAAAAGAGTTGATATGTTTGAAAAAAAGTTGATTCCTCCATGAAGTATACCTATGTATTTAACAGATTTTGTTCTAAGATACTTAAATTCATTGTTGTTTTCATCAAATTTATCTATCTCATACTCTTCATTAGTAAAAGATTTTACAACCCTAATCCCCGATAGAGAATCTTCTACTCTGCTGTTTACATCTGCAAGGCTTTCCCTTATTCTTTTAAAATTTTTTCTCATTTTAGAATTATATATTACAGTAAAATAAACCATAAAAGGTATTATTGTAAATACAATAAAAGTTAGCTTAATATTTATATTTAATAACAAAAAAAATGATCCTACAATCATAAGAGTTGATATGAAAATATCTTCAGGTCCATGATGAGCAAGCTCCGATATTTCATTCAAATCATTTACTATCCTAGACATTATCTGCCCTGTCTTAGTATTATCAAAATAACTTACAGGAAGGGACTGAATATGAGTGAACATTTCTTTTCTCATATCGTATTCCATTCTTACCCCTAAAACATGACCATAATATCCAACTATATATTCCAATAGCATCCTTAAAGCATATAATAAAAACATCAAAATTCCTATTTGAAAAATAAGCGAAATATTTTTTGACGGTATAATATTGTTTATAAGTTTTCTTGTAATCATAGGATAGATAAGATCCGTTACTGAAATTAAAACTGCACATACCATATCAAGAATAAACAGCCAAATATGGGGCTTATAATAACTAATAAATTTTTTTAGCATATCTTCACCTCCAATATCATTCTAAATTATTATTTTAAACTGGGCAATATTTTCAAAATAATTAACGAAAATTTTTAGTTTTAAACTATCATTTTTATTAGCAATACCATAATATAAAAACTTTAATGGTTCTTCTTTGTTAATTTAAATGAACTCGCTTTAAAATTAAACTATTTGTATGTATATTGAAATTTTTGGTATAATAATCAATGTATTAATTATGAAAGGAGTATTAAAATGACAAATAATCCAATAGCAACAATTGAAATGGAGAATGGAAATAAAATTAAAATTGAGCTTTATCCAGATGTTGCTCCAAATACCGTTAAAAATTTCATCTTCCTTATAAATAAAGGTTTTTATGATGGTATCATATTTCACAGGGTTATTCCAGGATTTATGATTCAGGGTGGAGATCCTAATGGAAATGGGACTGGAGGTCCAGGCTATACTATAAAAGGTGAATTTTCACGAAACGGTTTTGAAAACAACCTTAAACACGATAGAGGAGTAATTTCTATGGCAAGAACTATGATGCCAAACTCTGCTGGTTCTCAATTCTTTATAATGGTTAAAGCAGCACCTCATCTCGACGGTCAGTATGCAGCTTTTGGGAAAGTAATCGAAGGAATGGATGAGGTAGATAGAATAGTAAACTCAGAAAGAAATGAGATGGATAAACCATTTAAAGACCAAAGAATGAAAAAGGTTACCGTTGAAACCTTTGGAGTAGAATACGGTGAAGTTGAAAAATACATGCCATAAAAAAAGAAGGAGAAATCCTTCTTTTTTATCTTGCATTAGCCGGCTCAATATTAACTTTATTTCCTTTAATTTCATTATCCTTCATTACTTTTATTACTTCCCTTGCATATTCCTTTGGAACTTCAACAAAGGTGTACTTATCGTATATGTCTATTGTTCCTATAAGCTTGCCTGGAAGCCCCGTTTCACCAGCAATAGCACCGACTATGTTTTTAGGAGTTATATGATTTCTTCTTCCAATGTTAATAAAAAGTCTTGCCATACCTGGTGCACCACCTGTATTTTCAAAATCGTATTCATCATCTTCGATATTTTCAATCTTTGAATCTTTTTTAGAGAGCATCTTTATAAGCGCTGCGCAGACATCTAAAGAACTGTACTCATCATCAAGAAGCTTTTCAACTATTGAAGAATATTTCTCTAATCCTCCCTCTTCAATAACAGATTTAATCCTTTCAATTAAAGCATTATTTTTAATTTCTTCAACATCGCCTATAGTTGGTATATCCTTTCTTACAATTTTAGTTTTAGTATACCTTTGTATATCCTTTAACTTATAAAAATCTCTTCCTGCAACAAAAGTAAATGCTCTGCCAGATTTGCCTGCCCTTGCTGCCCTTCCTATTCTATGAACATAATATTCTTCATCCTGGGGCATATCATAATTGAAAACTGTATCTATATTTTCAATATCTATTCCCCTTGCAGCTACATCGGTTGCTACAAGAATCTCAGTAATCCCTTTTCTAAACTTTGCCATAACCTTATCCCTTTGAGGCTGTTTCATATCTCCATGAAGACCATCGGCTGCATATCCTCTCGATTGAAGTTCATTGACTAATTCATCTACCTTTTTTTTGGTATTGCAAAATACAAGGGATTGATATGGATTATATACATCAATTATTCTCGATAATACATCGAGTTTATTTTTTTCTTTTACCTCAAAATAATACTGCTCAATCTTTGGAGCTGTGAGTTCCTTATGAATAACCTTAACAATTTGAGGATTTTTTTGATATTTCTCTGTAAGCTCAAGTATTGCTTTGGGCATAGTAGCTGAAAACAAAAGCGTCTGCCTTTCAAGGGGCGCTTTTGTTAAAATAAATTCTATATCCTCTCTAAAGCCCATATCGAGCATCTCATCAGCTTCATCAAGAACAAATACTTTAATTTTACTCAAATCTATAGTATTTCTGTTAATATGATCCATAACCCTTCCCGGTGTACCAACTATTATATGTACTCCTTTTTTAAGGGATTTAATTTGTCTTTCAATTGACTGTCCTCCATAAATAGGAAGTATCTCAAGACCCTTTTTATATTTCCCTAATTTTTTCATCTCTTCAGCAACCTGAATTGCAAGCTCCCTTGTAGGACATAATATAATAGCCTGAAGCACTTTTTCACCTCTTATTAAGTCAAGTACAGGCATTCCAAAAGCCGCAGTCTTTCCTGTACCTGTCTGAGCCTGACCTATAACATCCTTCCCTTCTAAAACTACAGGTATTGCCTGCCTTTGTATTGGAGATGGTTCTTCAAATCCCATATCTTCAACAGCCTTTAACAATTCCTTCGATAATCCTAAATCTTCAAATTTTATTTTATTCATACTCTCATTTCTCTCCTTTTTTATTGTTTCAAATATATTATTTGTAAATATTTCTTTTTCTTGCATTTTTCTAATAGTAAAAACTAACTAAAACATTTGATTAAATTCCTTTCCTCAATTTTGATACTATGTTGCACAAAAATTTTATCCTAACTAGTAAAACTTTAATCTTTATATAATATTTATAAAAGCAAGCCCCCTATGTTTAAAGACACAGGGGGCTTTTAATATGAAAGTTAAAAATTATTTCAACTTTCTTCTAATTCTATCAAAAACCGATATGTTCTTTTCTTCAACATAGGGAACGCCAAATACGCTGTCGGGTATTGTTATTACTCCAAGACTTTTTATAACATTTTTATAATCTCTATATTCCAATACTCTCTTTTTTCCATCACCATTCTTAACTTCAACCCATAAAAAGTTTAGATATTCATTAAATATTTCATCCACATCTGAAATCTCTTTTACTTCTTTATTATTTATACTCATTACTATATCCCCTGGTTTAATCCCCATGCTTTCTGCAGGAGATTGAGGCATGGTATCGAGTACCATAACCCCATCATCGCTTTTTTTATAAAGAGGTTTTCCGTTTTTCTCTCTTTTCCTTTCATAAAGAATTAAGCCTTCATGGGCAAGAGGTGCAAAAAGGGCTGCTATATAATTAAAAAAGTATAGTTTAGTTGCTAAAAATGCTAATACTAAAAGCATTAAACTAAATATAGCAAGACCAACTGAAGACCTTTTAACCTTTTTTTCAACAGTCGCTGTAACTGCAAAATCAGAATAGCCAAGCATTGCTATAAGAGGAGTTGCCATAAAAACAGCATCCTTTGCAAAATCACCAAGCTGTGAAGATTTTATAAGAGGCCACCAGTCTGGAGTTGTTATTACACCTGAAATGTCTGAAGTCTTACTTACAAAGAAATATAAAATAATAGGTATAATCCAAAACCTTTGCATAATAAATGCACCAACAATTTCTTCTCCCTGTTTCATAAAAACAGGTACGGCTCCTCTTCCTCCATCGAGCCACATGAGTACCGATTCCATAAAATGCATTACTGCTATAATTGCCATAAGGGCTGGAACATCAAAATCTAAAGCATTATATAAGCTATATAAAAAGCTGTCACTATATATTTTCTCAGTAGATAAAATAGCTGAAAGAATTAAAATTAGTATGCTCAATATCCCTCCCGAATAAGAAAGGCAAACATATCTTGGACTTATAAGCATTAAAAGAAGAGATAAAAGTATTAAATAACCAAGACCATTTGATTTATAAAAAGTTATACCAAAGGTTGTCATAATTATAGTACCTATAAGACCTGATATAATTCCAAAGAGTATTGAAGTAGTAACAAGTTCCTTTGTACTTTGTTTAGTAAATCCTCCATACATATTCTGCTGAAGGGATACAAACTTTTTATACTGTCCTATTATTATAAAAAGAAATATCCACGTCACAGGATCCAAAAGAAAGCCCACGACCCCATTAGCATAGCTTTTAAAAGCAAAGCCTATAAGTTTTATAATATCCATAAGGAACCTCCTTATAAAGGGCTTTCATTAGAAAGCCCTACCCTGCATCTTTGAATTTATAACTTCAATAGCCTTTTGAATCTGTATATCTTCCTCTGTTTTTAACTCTTTGTCTTTATCCTTTTCAGGAAGAGGAAGAACAATATTTGGAGTTATTCCTTTACCTTGTATACATTCACCTGAAGGAGTATAATATCTTGCAATTGTAACCTTAATACCTGTTCCATCACGCAAATCTATTAAATCCTGTACAAGCCCCTTTCCAAAAGTTTTAGTTCCAATCAATGTCCCTACTTTATAATCTCTTACTGCTCCTGAAACTATTTCAGATGCGCTTGCTGTTCCTTCATTTACAAGTACACATAAAGGTATATCAATTTTATCTGGTTTAGATGTCCATTCTTCCCTTTGATTTCTATTATCAATAGTATAAACTATAGTACCTTCTCCAACTAATCTATCAGCAACCTTAACACACTCTGTTAAAAGCCCTCCAGGGTTATCTCTAAGATCGAGAACCAATCCTTTTACTTTCTTTCCTAAAAGTTCATTTAATGCTTTATTAAAGTCATCTCCTGTTGTTTCATTAAACTGAGTTATCCTTATATATCCTATATTGTTATTAATAACCTTACTCTTTACCGTTTTAAATTTTATCTTTTCTGTTGTTAAATTAATCTCTTTATTACCAATACCTGGTCTATAAATTATAAGGTTTATCTTTTTCCCTTCCTTTCCCGTCATCATAGTTACTGCCTTATTCATATCATCTGATGTCATTTCTTCCCCATTTATTTTAATAATATAATCTCCTGATTTAATTCCTGATCTTTGTGCAGGGCCATCCTCAATAGGGGATACAACCATGATTCTTCCATTTTTTGGTTCTATATAAACACCTATACCTGCATAAGAACCTTTAGTTTGAGTAGTCCATTCTTTAAATTCTTTTTCATCCATATATTCAGTATACCTATCAGTTGCATTAGCAACCATTCCCTTTAAGGCTCCATCTATCATCTTTTGCGTATCTATCTTATCAACATATCTATCCTCTACAATATTTTTAACCATTATCATTTTTCCAAATTTTTGTAAAAAGTCATACTCCTGACCTGTAACTAACTTCATACCTCCTATAAAAGGAATAGGTGCAAACAATACTAAAGAAATAGTAATTATGTTTGTCACGACAATTGCAATTATTGCATTTCTTAGAGATACATTTTTTTTCACACTAACACCTCAAATCAAAATTTATCTGTTCTTATTTTACTGTTTTTCTTTGTTCATTATAACATTTTGTATTTCCTAATTCAAAAAAAGCTTAATTTTTTAATAGAATTTTAAAAAAGTACCTATGAATAACATAGGTACCAAAATTATATAACAAGGAATTTTTTTATTGAAATGAGGCTTCCAACCCCTCCTATAATCATTCCTACGAGACAAAATTGCCATAAAATAGTTCTTATGATAACATTTAAGGGAATTAAAGAAAAAAATAGAATATTGTTAGCAGAAATTACTTTTATACCATAGGAATATCCTGCTGATAATAATCCTATTGCAATAAGCGCTCCTAAAAGTCCAAGTATTATACCCTCAAGCAAAAACGGCCATTTTACAAACCAATCCGTAGCACCTATATATTTCATAATACCTATTTCTCTTTTTCTTGCATATACCGTAAGCTTTATAGTATTAGAAATTAAGGAAATTCCTATAACGCTTAAAATTATCATTAAAATTAAGCTGAATAATTTAATAAAATTTGTTATTTTAATAATTTGATTTACTATTTCCTGTGCATCATTTATTTTTTCAAAATCTTCAATTTGTGAAAGTTCTTTAGAAACATATGCTACATCTGATGGTTTATCAACTTTTATAATAAAAGAAGCTGGAAATGGGTTGTCCTCTTCAAGTCCTTCAGTTAAATCTCTATTTTCTCCTAGCTGTTCTGTAACTTTTTTCAGTGCTTCATCTTTTGATTCAAAAACAACACTTTTCACATTAGGTATCTTTTTTATTTTCTTTTCAATTTCTCTAGATTTTAAAGTTGTAACATCATCCTTTAAAAAAGCTTTTATTTCAACTTTGTTTTCCACAGTATCAACTGCATTATTTACATTTGATATTATTATCATAAATGCACCAAAAATAAAAAGCGCAGCTGCAACAGTAGTAATTGATGCAAAGCTCATTACTCTGTTTCTTTTCATACTCTTAATGCTTTCCTTAAAAAAATAACTAAATGTTCTAATCTTCATATCCGTAAACACCTCTCTGTTGGTCTCTTACTATTACTCCTTTTTCAATAGCCACAACTCTCTTTTTCATTTTGTCTACAATATCCTTTGCATGTGTAGCCATTAAAATTGTAGTACCTGTTTTGTTGATATCATTTAAAAGATCCATTATTCCCCATGCAGTTTCGGGATCAAGATTTCCCGTAGGCTCATCACATATGAGTATACCTGGATTGTTTGAAAGAGCTCTTGCAAGTACTACCCTTTGTTGCTCTCCTCCTGAAAGCTGATGGGGGTACATATTTGCTTTTCCTGACAAACCTACAATTGAAAGCATCTGAGGAACTCTCTTTTTTACTTCTTTATGTCCTGCTTCAACCACCTGCATTGCAAAGGCAACATTTTCAAATACAGTCATATCCTGAAGAAGTCTAAAATCTTGAAATACTATCCCTATATTCCTTCTATAATAGGGCACTTCTCTTCTTTTGAGTTTTTTTGTATTAATACCATTTACTATAATATCACCGCTTGTCGGTTCAATTTCTTTAAATAAAAGCTTAATAAATGTTGATTTACCTGCACCGCTTGGACCAACTAAAAACACAAATTCACCTTTATTAACTGTTAGTGAAACATTAGATAAAGCTATATGATTATTTTTGTAAACCTTTGAAACATTTTTAAATTCTATCATTATATACAACTCCCCTA
>JAOADY010000158.1 GCA_026417075.1 Caloramator sp. | reverse complement strand
TTTCTTCAACTTCTTTTAAAATTTGCTGCTTTAATTCTTCTGAATGAGCTTTACCTTTCATCTTAAACTCCCCTTAAACTTGTTATTTTTATTCTACCTAAAAGTTCGTAGATTGTCCAAAACGATTAAGGGGCTTAAGAGGTGTCTATTGGAAACCTATTTATGACATACTTGAAGAACTTGATGATATTACAATATTTGTGGTCAATGCACATTATATAAAAAATATTCCAAGCAGAAAAACAGATGTTAAAGATGCAGAGTGGATTGCAGAGTTATTTCGCCGTGGGCTCTTAGAGAATAGTTTTATTCCTGTCAAAGAAGTTAGTGAATTAAGGGAATATGTCAGATACTATAAAAAGCTTAATGAAGACAAGGCCCATCAAATTACTCGAATTAAAAAATTTCTGCAAACCCATGGATTTAAACTATCTTCTGTTATAACTGATATAGTTGGCACTTCTGGGAAAAAGATTTTATATAGGTTGTATGAGAAAGGTTGTATAACTTCTCTTGAGGTTTCAGCACTTATAAGTAAAAGGGTTAAGAAATCACCTGAAGAAATTTCATATGCATTAAACGGAAGTCTTTCTATAAATGAAAGAAAGTTACTCAAGAAGATGATTACATTTCTTGATATCCTTGAAAGAGAATTAGAAAAACTAAAAGATCTAATTCTTGAAGTTGCTGAACCGTTTAAAGAATCTATAAAACTATTATCCACTATTCTAGGGCTTGATGTGCTTTCATCCTTATATATATTGGTGGAAATTGGAGACAATATAGACTCTTTTCCTTCAGCTTCCCATATATCATCATGGGCAGGCCTTTCTCCAAGGAATAACGAGAGTGCAGGCAAGAAGAAATCACAGAGAATAATGCCAGGAAACAGCTATATTAAATCAATTCTCTGCCAATGTACATGGGCTGCAACAAGAACCCGAAATACCCGTATCGCGATGTGGTTTTGGTCTTATCAAGGGAAGATAGGCCAAAAGAAATCAATTATTGCTGTCGCAAGAAAATTATTAGTATATATATATCACATACTTAAAACCAAAGCTCCTTATGATTCTACCCTTGATTTTGTAGTTAAAAGTTCGGGATAATATTAATTGGAAGTAAATGGTGTGTTGAATTGTTTTGATGCCTATTTCGTATGTCTTAAAATATATAAATATTAATTTTTTTCTGTTTTTCGTTTCACACTAACTACTCTGAAAACTCCTATAAAAATTCCAGTATAATGTAATGTTTACATATTTTATTATTATTTTGGGCGATTGACTGTACGGCTTGTTTTCATCCTTAATGGTGACACTTGTGCCATTGGCGGCTATCCCATGAATAACACCCTTAGTTTTGGTAATAATAATAAAAAATACTAAAATAGGGGTGATTTTTTATGCCGCGAATAGCAAGAATTAAATCTTATGATGCAGTATATCATGTTATGTGTAAAAGTATAAAAGAGGTAAATCTTTTTGAAGATGATGGTGATAAGCTTAAATATCTTTATTTTATTAGAAAATATCAAAAACTATACGAATTTAGAGTATATGCTTATTGCTTAATGGATAATCATGCTCATTTTATTATAGATGCAAATGGTTCTGATATATCGAGGATTATGCATAGTATAAATTTTTCTTATGCACAATATTTTAATAAAATTCATCAAAGAAATGGGCATTTGTTTCAAGATAGATTTAAGAGCAAGGTTGTGGAGGATGAGAGGTATCTTTATAACTTATCAGCCTATATACATAATAACCCAACTGATATTAAAGGATATGAAAAATGCCCACAAAACTACAAATTTTCAAGTTTATCTGTATATTTAGGATTAAATAATGATCCTTTTGAAATAGTGGATGATGGTTTTATAATCAGTTTATTTGGAAGAAAAAATGTGGTAGCTACGAGGAGGAAATACTTAACATCTGTATTTGAAGCAGTAGATGAAGATTTTAAAAAGGAAGTAGAATTTATTGGAGAAAGGACGGAGTATAGAAGCTATAGAAGGATACTTATAAGAAATGTTGAAGCAGAAAAAGTATTTGAATATGTATCAAATAAAACAGGTATAGATAGGATGAGCCTTTATAGTAAATATAAGAGGAATATAATTGCAGCCAAAGCACTACTTGTAGTGATTTTAAGGTGTATGTGCAATTTAAAATGTAAAGATATATGTGATATTATTGGGAATGTAACAAGTTCTGATGTATCGAGGCTTACAAATGTAGGACTTAATCTTATTAATGAAAATATAGAGTATAAAAGTGCCATGAAAGAATTTTTGCTAATTTATGGTGAATTAAGATAAAGATTCTTTGAGTAAATAAGTTTAACATATACAACATTAAATGGTAAAAATAAGAAAAAAATTCTGTTTAGCTTATTCTTTTTTTGTACAAGCTATGATAAATTAATAAATATAGATGACAAATATAAAGGAACTTCAAAGGAAATTGTGATTTAAAGGGACAGTTAACAATTTTCAATTGTTTAAGATATTGTTTTAATAAAATTCAAAACAATGGTTAACCGTCCCAAAAAGCAAAGGGAGGGAAAGTAGTATGAAGGTAAGAAAAGCAATAATTCCAGCTGCAGGGCTTGGAACTCGTTTCCTACCTGCAACTAAAGCACAACCAAAAGAGATGCTTCCTATTGTAGATAAACCAACTATTCAATATATTATAGAGGAAGCTATAGCATCAGGGATAGAGGAGATTTTGATAATTACTGGTAGAAACAAAAGAGCAATTGAGGATCACTTCGATAAATCTGTTGAACTTGAAATGGAATTAAAGTCAAAGCACAAAGAGGAGCTTTTAAAAGAAGTTGAATATATTTCAAATCTTGCTCAAATTTATTACATAAGACAAAAGGAGCCTAAGGGTCTTGGACATGCAATATATTGTGCTAAAACCTTTGTTGGAAACGAGCCTTTTGCAGTAATGTTAGGTGATGATGTTGTTGACAATGAGGAACCTTGCTTAAAGCAGTTAATCGACGTATATAATGAATATAAAACAACTATACTCGGGGTGCAGGAAGTACCACTAGAAGATGTTAATAAATACGGGATAGTAAAAGGAATGCATATAGAAGATGGCGTATATAAGGTTAAGGATTTAGTTGAAAAGCCAGATATAGATAAGGCACCGTCTAATATAGCAATACTTGGAAGATACATTATAACTCATAATATTTTTGATGTATTAGAATATACTAAGCCTGGTAAGGGTGGAGAAATACAGCTTACAGATGCTTTAAAAGAACTTTTAAACAAGGAAGCTATGTATGCATACACATTTAAGGGAAGACGATATGATGTTGGTGATAGATTAGGATTTTTGCAGGCAACTGTAGAGTTTGCACTAAAAAGAGATGAATTAAGAAACGATTTTCTATGCTATCTTTCAAAAATAATAGATAAAAGGGACAGTTAACAATAATAATGATAATGTGATATAAAGTTATTATTTTGAATATATGTTTATATTAAAAAAATGGTTAAGTATTTTTAGGTTACTTATGTAATTATTTGATAAAAATGTTTGAGCTTTAATGCGTTTTGAAAACCTTAAAAATAATTCTTTAGCTTTAATGTAATAATCTGTTATAGTGAATTTTAAAATTTATAAGTATCTAATTATTAATTGACGAGAAAAGAAATATTAACTTTAAATAATAACATTTCGAATATTGATCATTAGATATAAAAACTATTAAATATCATTAACTGTCCCATGAGATGCTTTTAATATGGAAAAAAATAATTTATAATTATATGAAAATAGAAAGGAAGTGGTTATATATGGAGTATAAGCATATGTATAATAGATGGATTAGTTTTGATGAGAAGACAAGAGAGGAACTTTTATCAATAAAGGATGAAAAGGAGATTTTAGATAGGTTTTATAAGGATCTTGAGTTTGGGACAGGTGGTTTAAGGGGAGTTATAGGTGCTGGAACTAACAGAATGAATATATATACTGTAAGGCGTGCAACTCAAGGGCTTGCTAACTATATAATAAAAAAAGATATAAAAAATCCTTCTGTTGCTATAGCTTTTGATTCAAGGCTCTATTCTGATGTTTTTGCTAAAGAAGCTGCACTTGTACTTAATGCAAATGGAATAAAGACATATATGTATAAAGAGTTAAGACCTACACCGATGCTATCCTTTGCGGTAAGAGAACTTGAAGCAACTGCCGGTATTGTTATTACAGCAAGCCATAATCCAAAGGAATATAATGGCTATAAAGTATATTGGAGCGATGGAGGTCAAATTACAGAAGAACATGCAAAGGGAATACTTGATGAAATTCAAAGAGTTGACTATGAAGATATTAAAACATGTGAATATGATTTTGCAAAAAATAGAGAGCTTTTTAATTTTATAGATGAGTCTGTTGAAGATAAATATATAGAACTTGTTAAGGAACTTATTATAAATAAGGAACTTGTTAAAAATATTGGACAGGATATGAAGATTATATATACTCCTCTTCATGGAACGGGAAATAAGCCGGTTAGAAGAGTTTTAAAAGAGATTGGTTTTAAAAATGTTAAGGTTGTTACTGAACAGGAGATGCCTGATCATAATTTTAGTACTGTTAAATATCCTAATCCAGAAGAACATGAGGTTTTTAAAATTGCTATTGATATGGCAAGAAAAGATGATATAGATATTATTCTTGGAACAGACCCTGATTGTGATAGAGTTGGAGTTGTTGTTAAAAACGATTTAGGGGAATATGTTGTTTTAACGGGAAATCAAACTGGTGTTCTTCTTACAGAATATATGCTATCTCAGCTTAAAGAAAATAACAAAATGCCAGAAAACCCTATCGTTATAAAAACTATTGTTACAACAGAACTTGCAAAGGAGATTTGCAAACATCATGGTGTTGAGATTATAGATGTTTTAACGGGATTTAAATACATAGGTGAAAAAATTAAAGAGTATGAAGGAAAAAAGAATTTTATATTAGGTTTTGAAGAGAGTTATGGATACTTGTCTGGTAGTTTTGTAAGAGATAAGGATGGTGTTATAGCATGCGCACTTATCTGTGAGATGGCTGCATGGTATAAGTCTAGGGGTATGTCTCTTTATGATGGTATAAATGAAATATATGAGAAATACGGATATTTTAAAGAAGGACTAAAATCGATTACATTAAAGGGGATAGAAGGAAACCAAAGAATAAAAGATATAATGGAAGATGTTAGAAAAAACACACCTTTAAAAATAGCAGAGAAGGATGTTATTTTAGTTAAAGATTATTTAAAGGGTATAGAAAAGGATTTAAAAGAGAGTAGAGAAAATTCAATTGATCTTCCAAAATCGAATGTTATTCAGATTGGGCTTATAGATAAAAGTCTTATAACTATAAGACCTTCTGGTACAGAGCCAAAGATAAAATTTTATTTTTCTGCTGTTGGAAATAATATAGAAGAGGCAAACAGAAAAATAGCAAAAATGGAAAAAGAAACGATGGAATTTTGCAAATTATAATATAATTAACCTCCGTGAAGTTGTAACACGGAGGTTTTTGTTATATAATGCTATTAAGTGAAAGCTTTTTCAAGGGGTGATAGGATGAAAAGACGAATAATAGCATTTGTTGTTATATTTTCATTTATTTTTTCAAGCATATCCTTAGCATTAGATAGAAATTCATACTTTCAAGATTTAAGAATCGGTCTTGAAAACATGTCCTCAAGTTCAATACAAATAACATTAAATGGAGATTATAAGTTAAATGATAATGTTGTGTTATCTGGTACAAGTTATATATTAAATATGAATATAGATAAAATAAATATAAACGGAATTGATTATGATAAAGTTATTTTAATTCCTCAAAATAAAGATAATACTCTAACATTAAAAGTAGGAAGTAAATCATATAGATATCTTGGAACTATTGAATTTAATATAAAATCAGGGAATATAATTCCAATTAATATTGTAAATATTGAGGAATATTTAAAGGGAGTTGTTCCTTATGAAATGTCAAATTCCTATCCTATAGAAGCATTAAAAGCACAGGCAGTTGCGGCAAGGAATTATGCATTGGCAAATAAAGGTAAACATAAAGACAGGGGATATGATTTATGTGATACTACTGATTGCCAAGTGTATAGAGGATATAATGCAATCTATAGTAATGCAGGAAAAGCTGTTGAAGATACGAAAGGCATTGTTCTTTTATATAATGAAGAGCTTGTAAATGCTTATTATGCATCAAGCAATGGGGGTTATACGGAAAATAGTGGGAATATATGGAGTAAATCAGAACCCTATTTAAAGACTAAGATTGATGAATTCGATAATGAAAATTGGCCTTATGGGGATATGACTTTTAAGTCTAGTGATATAGATTTAAAGCTAAAAAGTAAAGGGTATTTAAAGTCTGATTGCAGTTTTTTAAGGATTGATTTAAACAGCATAAAAAAATACGATAGTGGAAGAGTTGCTTCAATCGATGTTATTTATAAAGATATAAACGGAATGGAACAAAAATTGACCTTTACCAAGGATAGAGCAAGAACCTTTTTATCTTTGCCAAGTTCAATGTATGATGTAATCTATAATGAAAGTACTGATACTTATACTTTCAAAGGTAAGGGATACGGTCATGGTGTTGGTATGAGCCAGATTGGTGCTAAAAATAGGGCTATTGCAGGACAAAATTATGATTCTATATTAACATTTTATTATGATGGAACGTATCTAGCAAATCTTTTAAATCAGAGTAAAAATTTAATCATAAATAAAAACAAATTCATAGAGAATGATATTGTTTTTATAACCTATGATGGTGATTTTGAAGATTATTTATATAAATATGTTATTGAAAAAGATGGTAATGTAGTATTTGAAAGGGACTATTCAAAGGATAAAACTCTTGCATATAAATGTGATAAGACAGGCAATTACAAAATTCACCTTTATATAAGGTATAATGGTTCACAAAATACATACGATGAAGAAAAAAGTGCTGATTTTATTGTTGAGACAGGGACAGTTAACAATTCTCAATCAAATTCTAACTCGAATGGTATTGAAGGGTCAATTCCTTTAGATAATAATGAATTAACACAGAATAATAAAAATACTTCAAAAACAACTAATAAAGATACAACAAAGCCAGCTGATACAAATTCAAAACAAGTTTCTAATTCCTCAAAGGAAAATACAATAAGTATTTTAAATATTTCAAGATCGCTTACTAAAGGAATGAAAGGCAATGATGTAAAATCACTTCAGGAATATTTGAGGATACTTGGATATAAAGTTGATGTAAATGGTATATTTGATAGCAAGACTTATACTGCTGTAGTAGATTTTCAAAAGAAGAATAAAATAACTTCTTCAGGGATAGTAGGAATAAAAACGGTTACTGCATTGAATAAAGCAGTAACAAGCAAAACTGTTGCAGTAGTTATACCATCAAGAGGTGAAAGTGAAAAATTACCGATTGTTAGTTTGAATATTTCAGGTATTTTAAAGAAAGGAAACTCTGGAGAACAAGTGAAAAGGCTTCAAGAAGCTTTAAAATACCTATATTATAATGTTGATATAAATGGTAATTTTGATTCTAAGACAGAAGCGGCAGTTAAGCAATTTCAAAAATCAAATAAATTAACATCAGATGGGATTGTAGGAAGTAGTACGATAAAATTATTAGAGCAAAAAATAAGGTTGCGATAGGGCAGCCTTATTTTTTAATATTAGTTATAATTAGCTGTTTATAGCATATTTTCATCAAATATTTTTTTATCTTCTATTGCTTTTTTTATAGCATATCCTTTTTTGGTATCGCCAATTAAAATAGCACCTTTAATAAATCCTTCCTTAATAAAAATTTTTGTATACAATCCTTTGTTAAATTTAAGGCTTTCATTATTATCTGATATATCTCCTGCAGAAAAAACATTAAGCCCTGCAACTTGTAGAAGATTTGAAGGTGTTATTTCATTGTATAAAGTATTTTTTCCAATAGAGTTTAAGCCTGCTATTTTTCCTTGTTCAAGAGCAACAGGCCATATTCCCCAAAGGGCATTATTATATTCACAACAATCACCTGCGGCATAAACATCATCTATATTTGTTTTCATATATTTATCTACAACGATTCCTTTATTTATTATAATTTCTGTATTGTTTAAAAAATTTATATTGCTTCTAATTCCAGCAGAAATAATTACAACATCGGCATATATTTTGCTTCCATCTTCAAGTTCTATATATTTAACACAGTCATCTCCGTTAATAGACTTTATCTTAGCTGATTTATAAAGATTAAGTCCCTTTGATTTTAAATGTTCTTCTAAAATATAAGCTCCTTCTTCATCAAGTTGTCTTGGAAGGAATCTAGGTGAATTTTCAATAATATTAACATTATAAATTTCTTTATGTTCCTTAAAAGCGTAAGCACATTCAATTCCTAAAAGTCCTCCTCCTATAACAGCTATATTACGATAATTATTTTTCTTTAAATAGTCATTAATTTTTAAGACATCATTTAAAAATTTTACTGTGAATACGCCTTTTTTATCTGTTCCTAATATAGGTGGTATAAAACTGTAACTTCCGCAAGCTAATATAAGTTTTGTATAATTCTGAGTTTCTTCTCCCATATATAAAATTTTATTTTTAAAATCTATATTAGTAACTGTTTTAGATAATAAAAGATTAATATTGTTTTCCTCATACCAAGCCTTATTATGAATATATAAATCTTCATAATTAAAATCTTTAGAAAGATATTTACTTAGTTTTAATCTATAATATGGAAGATATTCTTCCTCTGATATTAAAAGAACCTCACAGTTTTTATCAACACTCCTTATAGATTCTGCTGCTGATAGTGCAGCAATACCAGAACCTATTATTATAATTTTCTTCATAATAACATCCCCCTATATTTTTTAATATTTTAAACCTTTAGTTTATTGTAATTTATTTTTATTTAATAATCAATATCTTGTGATAATAAATTTTTATTTAATAATCTTTTTTTATACCATTATTACTTGTTTTTGATAAATTTTGTATTTATAAATATTACACTTTTTTAAAAGGTGTAATTTTATCAAGAATATATTCAGATTTTATATTTATTTGTTTTTTACTTTTATAATAATAGAAATTTATTTATGGCTAATTAGGGATATTTTTTATAAATATTGAAATATTAGAAATGTTTAGATACAATTATGTTAATAAATTAAATATTAGAGCAAAAAGGTACTTTAAAAGTTTAAAAGGGAAAGCAGTGAAAATCTGCTGCAGCCCCCGCTACTGTATACGGAGACGATTCCTATACCACTGGGAAACTGGGAAGGTTTGGATGAGAATGACCCGTGAGCCAGGAG
>JAOADY010000041.1 GCA_026417075.1 Caloramator sp. | reverse complement strand
ACAGATTTAGCTGCCCCACAAAATTTTATTTTTATCATAATATCCCCCTTAAAAAAATTATAAAAAAGTATTGACATATCGCTAATACCATGATATATTATTACATGTCAGGTCGTTCTTATAAAGATTGTAACTGAATGTGGCCCCTTGGTCAAGTGGTTAAGACATCGCCCTTTCACGGCGGTAACAGGGGTTCGAATCCCCTAGGGGTCACCAGAAAATCTGCTTACTATTATAATAGCAAGCAGATTTTTATACTTTTTGTAAATTAGATAATTTATGGTTTTCTATATTTGTTTGTAATGTTCTATTTTATCATAAAGTATTTTGTTATATATAAACATAAACATCTAACACTTTTAATAAATACGCTGTCTGTTTCTTTTTTATTTTCTTTTAAAGTGAGGATTTTTTTATATTTGGATCAAAAAGTTGGGTTTAAATAATATAAAAAATGAAGCCATATTAATCTTTATAAAGAAGAGTTATGATAAATACGATTAAAGGATTATAACAGCATTTTAGGGCTTATAAAAAGGATATATTAAATTAGTATTTTTAATGTCTTCATTATATAATTACTATGGTCTAAATAATGTAGCAAGAGGAGATAATTATGGGTATTTTATATAGAGAGATAGTAGATTATAAGCGCAGATTTTTAGCAAAATTTACATTTATATTAACCCTTATTATAATTTCTGTTGATGTAATTATTCTCATTTCAAACCCAAAAGAATTTTATAATGAAATTATATATGCAGGATATGCAATGTTACCTGTGGCATTACTTTTATCTTTGATATTTTGGCAAAAATGCAGATTAAGATATAAATACTGCATAATAGACAATGAACTTATTATAGAAAGGATTAAGGGGAATAAAAGAAGGGTAGAACTTAACCTTAATGTTAAAAACATTATTTCAATAGATAAAAATAGTGAAAAAAGAAATGGTATAGAAAAGATATATAATTTTACCTGTGGTTGCAAAAAAAAGGACGTTTATAGATGTCTTTTTGAAAAAGAGGGAAAGCTATACGGTTTTTATTTTGCACCAAGTGGTAATTTATTAAGTAGATTAAAAGATGTTGTAAACAAAAAAGGTTTTGTTTTATAAAATTTAAAGATAGGCATTAAAAATTTTCATTAATATTAATTAATGAAATAAATCCAGTAGAGTGAGCTGTAAAGCCTTCTGCTGGATTTTTATTTTATTTATAATTCTTTTAGTATTTCCGGCTTTTGAATTATATCTACACCGGTTATTGATAGTGCCGAGGCAGCCTTTAACATTTGCTCTTTTGCATAGGGTGTTATTGTGCATTCTGAAAACTCTTTAGAATAATATTCTACAGGAGAGGAGCATATTCCAATATAGGGATGTACTGTTGGAATCTTATAGCTTATATTTCCCAAATCAAGGCTTGCCATTATGTTTAAAGGTCCATGAATTTCTATAATTCCACATTCTTTTAAGTTGTGGCATATAAGGGTTGAGAGCTTCTCATTGGTTTTTAATGGCATATATTTATCTTCAAGGTAGTTTATTGCAGAGTTGCAGTGGTAAAGTTTTGATGAAAAGGCGGCGCAGTCTTCAATTTCTTTACATAAAATATCGAGGCTGTTCATGTCAACTGATTTTATCATAATATCGCACAGAACATCATCAGGAATGAGGTTTATGTCCTCTCCTCCATTTTTTATAATATAATTTATAAATATAGAATCCGAATGTTTTGATTTAATGCTTTCAATAAGGTTAAAAAAGGTTATGCAGGGAGATAGAGCGCTTATTCCTTCATTGAAATTTATTGATGTATGAGCAGCCTTTCCTTTAAATTCTATTTCCATCAAAGCCATTCCAAGGGACGAACCGCTCTCACAGGTTTTATCCATGGCGTGACCGCATATAACTGCATCTATATCATCAAAAACTCCCTTTTTCATCATTTCTATTTTAACAGGAGAGTTGCTTTCGGAAGGGCAGCCTATTACAGCAACACTTCCTCCTATCTTATTAAGTACCTCTTTAAGGGCTATTGCAGCACCAACATTTATAGCAGATGTTATGTTGTGACCATATACATGCCCTAATTCTTTTGCATCATATTCGCATATATACGCAATTTTGGGCTTACCTGAGCCGTATACAGCTTTAAAGGAGTTTTCAATTCCTGCAATGTTAATATCAACTTCAAAGCCTTCGCTTTTTAAAAGGCTTATGAGCATAGATGAAGATTTTTTTTCAAAGGAGGCTTTCTCAGGATTTCTATACATGAAATCTACTATATATTCGAGTTTTTCTTTTTTTGAGTCTATAATTTTTCTTATAGAATATCTTATACTGTTTTCCATAGAATCACTCCTAAATTTTTTAAAAGGAATTATATAATCAATTGCTTTATTAATATTATTATTTACTTAGAAAAATTTTTTAAACTTAAATAATTCATAATTATTTTAGGGGACACTTACTTATTATGTTTAATTCACAAACAATTCGGACAAGCATTAAGGGATAGATTTATAAGTTTCATAAAAAATATACAAAGTTATGATATAATAAAAACATACAAAAACGGGAGATGATTTAATTGAGAGATATGCCTATTATTGACGGGCTTTTAAAATATATAGAAGAAAAAAACATATCCTTTCATATGCCTGGACATAAAAATAACAAGAAAATTTTTGAAGAACTCAGCATAATAAGGGATAACCTTTATAATATGGACAACACAGAGGTTTTTGGGCTTGATAACCTTCACATACCTGAAGGAATGATATTAGAGGCGCAAAAAAAGGCTGCAGCATGCTATGGAGCAAGAGAGAGTTACTTTTTAGTAAATGGAAGCACCTGTGGGATATACAGCATGATTATGGGGATTACAAAGCCGAAAGATAAAATAATAATTCAGAGAAATTGCCATCGCTCTGTTTATATGGCATGTCTTCTTGGAGATTTGAATATAGTTTATATAAATCCAACTATGCTTGAAGGTTTTAACATACCTGTATCTATTGATACAGAAGAAATAATAGATTTAATGGATAAAAATAGTGATGCAAAGGCAATAGTTTTAACCTATCCTACATATTACGGAACTTGTTGTGATCTTGAAAGGATTACAAAGGAGGCAAAAAAAAGAAACATTGCTGTTCTTGTTGATGAAGCCCACGGAGCCCATATTTATTTTAATAGTAAACTTCCTAAAGGAGCTATTTTATGCGGAGCTGATGCCTCAGTTGTAAGTATGCATAAAACTACACCTTCTCTTACTCAAACAGCCCTCTTAAACATAGGGGGTAATGTTGACAGTGAAGGAATAAGGTTTATGCTAAGAGCCTATCAGAGTACGAGCCCTTCCTATGTGTTTATGGCATCGATAGATAGTGCAAGACATATAATGGAGAGCAGAGGGGAAGCCTTATTAGATGAGTTAATAGGCTATATTCAAGAATTTAAACAAAGAATGAAAGATATTAAGGGCTATGATATAATCGATATGCCTTTAAAAGGTATAGCGCATATACATGATATAGATGTTACAAGGCTTACTATATCATCAAAAATAGGAGGAAGGCAGCTTGAAAAAATATTAAGAGAAAAATACCATATACAATCTGAGATGTCAGATATAAAGAATATAGTTCTTATATGTAGCGTTGGAAATTTAAGAGATGATTTTGAAAGGTTATATAATGCATTAAAAGAAATTTCATATTTTGAAAGTGAAAAAAGTTATAATGATATAGATTTTAAATTTTTAGATTATAAGCCTGTTATGAGTTTAAGGGATGCCTATTATAATAAAGGCAAAAAAGTTAAATTAGAAGATGCGAAAAACCTTATAAGCCGCGAGATGGTAGTACCCTATCCCCCTGGAATTCCGATTCTTGTTCCAGGTGAGGTTATAACTTATGATATAATAGAATATATTAAATATTTAAGGAGGAAAGGGATTGCATTAAATGGAATATCGGATAATTCAGCAGAATATATTGACATTGTTGAATTTTAAGGTTATTGTATAGAAAACTAATGATTGAGAGGGAAAGCATGAAGGGATTATTTATAACTTTTGAAGGACCTGATGGTTCAGGGAAAACTACTCAGATAAATCTTTTAAATAATTACTTAACAAAATGCGGATATGACGTGATTTTGACGAGGGAGCCTGGGGGAACTAAAATTAGCGAAAAAATAAGAGAAGTAATATTAAACCCTGAAAACAAAGGAATGTCACCGATTTGTGAAGCCCTTTTATATGCAGCAGCAAGGGCACAGCATGTATACGAGGTTATAATTCCAGCATTAAACTCTGGAAAAATTGTAATCTGTGATAGATTTACAGACTCTTCCGTTGTATATCAGGGATATGCAAGAGGGCTTGGAGAGGATTTAGTTGAAAATATAAATCACTATGCAACTTTAGGAATTGAACCGAATATTACTTTTTTACTGAATTTGCCTGCTGAAATTGGAATAAAAAGAAAAAAGGAGAGCAAAACTCTAGACAGATTGGAGCAGGAGAGCATAATATTTCATGAGAAGGTGTGTGAAGGTTATAATAGGTTAAAGAACAGACATAAAAGAATATTTGAGATAGATGCAGCTATGGAGGCTGACAAGATCCATTCAATAATAATAGAAAAAATTAAAAATATATTATAGGAGGACTTTTTATGAAGCTTATTTTCGCTATTGTTCATGATGACGATGCTATTGAGCTTGTTAATACTCTTACCGATGAAGGCTTTGGAGTTACAAAGCTTGCAACTACAGGAGGATTTTTAAAGGCAGGAAATACAACCCTTTTAATAGGAGTTGAAAAGGAAAAACTTGAGGATGTAATGAACATAATACAGGATGTTTGCAAGACGAGAAAGGGAGTAATATCTCCTCCATCGCCGGTTCTTGGTGCAACAGGAGTTTATATCCCTACTCCTGTGGAAGTTACAATAGGTGGTGCAACGGTATTTGTATTAGATGTTGATAGATTTGAAAAGATATAGTTTTTGAGGTGGTTTTATTGTTTGAAATTTTAGGGCAGGAATACGCAAAGAACGCCATAAAAAGCATGTATGATAATAATAAAATGTCCCATGCCTTTATAATACAAGGCCCTGATGGCGTTGGAAAAAGCATATTTGCAGATTACATTGCAGCAATGTTACTGTGTAGAGGTTTTAAAAAACCTTGTATGGAATGTGCCTCCTGCAGAAAAATACAAAGCGGAATCCACCCGGATTATAAAATAATATCATCCTCAAAGAGCATAGGAATAGATACTATAAGGGAACTTATTGATTATGTTAATATAAAACCCTACGAAGGATATAGAAAGGTTATAGTTATAAAGGGAGCAGATAAAATTACAATAGAAGGGCAAAATGCAATATTAAAAACCCTTGAAGAACCTTTACAGGATACCACTATTATAATCCTTTTGGAAAAGATGAACTCAATACTTGATACTATAATTTCAAGATGTCAGGTTTTGCGTCTTGGAAGGGTTGAAAGGGATAAAATAGAAGAATATTTAATAAAGCAGGGTGTTGAAAATAAAAAAGCAAAAACTGCTGCAGCTTTAAGCGACGGAATACTTGGAAATGCGCTAAAGTATCTTGATGATGAATATGCTTCACTAAGGATGGAAACTTTAAAAAATTTAAGGGATATTATAAGAGCGGATGAGATAAAAATTTTAGACAGCGTAGATTTCTTTCTTTCACAAAAGGAAAACATAGATTTACTTTTTGACATTATGATATCTATTTTAAGGGATATTTCTGTACTGAAAATTACAAAAAACGAAGATATAATTATGAATAGGGATATATGTGAAATACTAAATGAAGAATGTAAAGTATTGTCCATAGATAGAATAAATAAAATAATCAATATAATAAGCGCTGCAAGAAAAAATATAGATGATTATTTAAATTATCAGCTGACTATTGAGGATATGCTTTTAAATATACAGGAGGTTTAAGATGATAACAGTTGTTGGCATAAGATTTAAAAAAGCTGGGAAAATATATTATTTCGATCCGGATATATACGAATTAAAAATTGGAGACTTTGTAATAGTTGAAACGGCACGGGGCTTAGAATTTGGAGAGGTTGTTATAGGACCAAGGCAGGTTGATGATTCTTCAATTGTAGTTCCTTTAAAAAAGGTAATAAGAATAGCGGATGATGAGGATAAGCAGAAGAATTTAGAAAACAAGGCAAAGGAGAGGGAAGCTTTTTCTATATGCCTTAAGAAGATTGAAGAACATGAACTTCCTATGAAACTCATAGATGTTGAATATACCTTTGATAATAATAAAATAATATTCTACTTCGTTGCAGATGGAAGAATAGATTTTAGAGAGTTAGTTAAAGATCTTGCTGCAATATTCAGAACGAGGATTGAACTTAGACAAATAGGAGTAAGGGACGAATCAAAGATGATCGGTGGTCTTGGACCCTGCGGGAGGCCTATGTGCTGCTCAACATTCCTTGGAGATTTTGAGCCTGTTTCAATAAAGATGGCAAAGGAGCAGAACCTTTCATTAAATCCAACTAAGATATCGGGAGTATGCGGCAGGCTTATGTGCTGTCTTAACTATGAGCAATGTACCTATGAGTGTATAAGGAAAAAGACTCCTATGGTAGGTTCAAGAGTTAAAACCTGCGATGGAGAAGGAGAGGTTGTTGAAAATAACATATTAAGAGAATGGGTAAAGGTTAAAATAGATTTTGATGATGAAACTGAAATAAAAACCTATCCTATATATGATGTAGAGCTCATATCTGGAGATTATGAGCATAATACAATTTCTGAAGAGGAAACAGAAAGGGAGATAAAGCAGGTAAGCGAAGATGAGGATATAGAATTAATTCTTGATGAAAATATACCAAAAGATAAATAAAAAATAAATGCTTTTCAGAAATAGCATATAGTGTTAAAATGATAAAGGAAACACCTTTATAAAATAAAAGGGGGTGAACGGTGTGGCATACAAGATTACAGATGCTTGTGTAAGCTGTGGTGCGTGCGCTCCAGAGTGCCCTGTAAATGCAATCAGTCAGGGAGATACTCTATATGTTATTGATGCGGCAACATGCATTGATTGTGGGAACTGTGCAAATGTTTGTCCAGTTGGAGCTCCAGTTCAAGAATAATTTTGATGTGTTAAAAAAGGCCTTAGGCCTTTTTTAATTTTTTGATATTCAGTTTTTATGCTATAATATAACATAACCTAATTATAAGGAGAGGTTTTTGTGCTTAAAGAAGGAGAAAGAATAGACGACCTTGAAACAAAGGGACTTAAAATAATTCAAAATCCTAAGTGGTTTTGTTTTGGAATAGATGCGGTTTTGTTATCAGATTTTGCTTATATACGAAAAAAGGAGAAAGTTGTGGATCTTGGTAGCGGCAGTGGTATAATTCCTCTTTTAATATATGCGAAATATGAACCATCAGAGATTACTGGAGTTGAAATTCAAGAGGAAGTTGCAGATATGGCAATGAGAAGCATATCCTTAAATAACCTGGAGGATAAGATAAAAATTTATAATGGAGATATTAAAGATTGTTTTAATGATATAGGAATAAACAGCTATGATGTTGTAGTTTCAAATCCTCCCTATAAAAAAGGCAATACAGGTATAATAAATCCAAAGGATAAAAAGGCAATTTCAAGGCATGAGATTCTTATTACCCTAGATGAGCTTGTTTTTTCTGCTTCAAGGCTTTTAAAGGGGGGAGGCAGATTTTATATGATTCACAGGCCAGAGAGGCTTAATGATATATTTTTAAGCCTTAATAAAAATAAATTCGCGCCTAAAAGATTAAGGTTTATACACCCTTATATAGGTAAAGCTCCAAAAATGGTTTTAGTTGAAGCTGTAAAATCAGGAGGGGATTTTTTAAAAATCGAAGATCCTCTTTATGTGTATAATGATGATGGAAGTTATACCGATGAAATATTAAAAATTTACGGAAGGTGTTAAAATGACAGGGATAATATATCTTGTTGCAACTCCAATAGGAAACCTTGAGGATATATCGATAAGAGCTCTAAATACCCTAAAAAGCGTTGATTTAATCGCAGCAGAAGATACGAGGCAGACTCTAAAGCTTTTAAATCACTTTGAAATTAAAAAGCCTCTTATAAGTTATCATGAGCATAACAAGATAGAGAGCGGTGAAAAAATTATAAAGGAGGTATTAGATGGCAAAGATATAGCTCTTGTTACTGATGCAGGAACGCCGGGAATATCTGACCCTGGAGAAGGGCTCGTTAAATTGGCTGTTGAAAATAATATTCCAGTATATCTTATACCAGGTCCTGCTGCGCTTATATATGGGCTTGTAGTATCGGGGATTTCAACAGCAAGATTTGTTTTTGAAGGGTTTCTTCCAACGGACAAGAAGGGAAGAAGAGAAAGGCTTTTAAATCTATTAGATGAGGAGAGAACTATAATATTCTATGAAGCCCCCCATAAGCTTATTAGAACCCTTGAAGATTTATATTCAAATTTTGGGGACAGAAGGATTGCGCTTTGTAGGGAGCTTACTAAAAAATATGAAGAGACAATAAGATGCACTTTAAGTGAGGCAATTGAAATATATAAAGAAAAAAAGCCCCTTGGAGAATATGTAATAGTTCTTGAGGGAAAGAGCAAGAAGGAAATTGAAATGGAGAAAATGAAGGAATTTGAAAAAATGTCATTGGAAGAACATATAATGATGTATATTAATGAAGGGCTTTCGAAAAAGGATGCTGTAAAAAGGGTTGCAAAAGAAAGAAATCTTCCAAAATCAGAGGTTTATAAGTACAGCATAGACATAGAATAAAAAGACTGCCGCTTTATGAGACAGCCTTTTATGTAGATTAGTCTTCTTTAAGTTCAGAAAGACAAGCTTTGCATATATTCTTGCCTTTGAAGTTTATAACGTCTCTTGCATCACCGCAGAAAATACATGCTGGCTGATATTTCTTTAATATTATCTGCTCGCCATCAACGTAAATTTCAAGGGCATCCTTTTCTCCAATTTCAAGAGTTCTTCTAAGCTCGATTGGAATAACAACTCTTCCAAGTTCATCTACTCTTCTTACTATGCCTGTTGATTTCATTTTATCCCTCCTTCTACATACTACGACATTTGTTTCGACATTTTCTATTAAGATAATAACAAAACTACCAATTAAAGTCAATAGCAAAAATGAAAATTTTATAGAAATTAATAACTTTAGATAAAAATAAAGATAATTAAGAAAATTGCAATACACACTTCAATTAAGAAAAAAATTTCTTCATAACTGCTATAAAAAATTGCATAAATTAAAATTGACTTTCAGATTTCTGACAATATGTATTGTTGTTTGCTAAATAATAGTATAAAATCCAAAAAAAATTAATTTTGTTAAGAAAAATATACATAATGAAATTATTAATTTTTTGTATTAAAATTTTCTTATGGGGTGAGAGTATGGACTTTGAAATATTAAAGCAGAAACTTTTTTCAATAGATTATAAATTCAAAGAAAGATATGAAAAAATAGATAAAGAAAAAATTAAAAATGTTTTATTTGATATAACAGGAAATCCTATAAAACTCAAAAGACTTGATAATGATGAGATTGAAAAAAAAACTTCGGGCTATGGAATAGTTGGAGTTGACGGTTCTATAAACAGCTATGGAGGGATTTATCCTCACTATATCTCCATAATCCAGGCGCTTTCAAAGTCAACAAAGGAAAAAGAAGATATTATTCTGCAGGATGTTTATGTGCCCTTGTTTGAAGAGAATGAGGGGCAAATAGGGGATGAGGCAAGAAGAAGGGCAATGATGTCCAGGCTTGAGATTGAGGCGGCTTCAAAGGCAATAGATATGTTCAAATCTAAAGTAATACTTATGGATGGTTCCTTAATTCATTACAGCATTGATTGTAGCAGCGAGTGGGAAAAATTTAAAAGGAAGGCTATAATAAAAAATAAAATAATAATTGGAGTTACTGAAGAAGTTAAAACAAAGGATATTATAAACATAATAGGAAGCAGAATAAATGCAGATTTTGAAAATTTTTATGACAGGGATTTGCTCTTTGGGCTTTTAGATATTGGAGAGATGCTTTTGCTTGAAGGAAATATAAAAACTAAAAAAACGGAGAGCGGAATAAAATCCTGTTATATAAGGATGTCTGAAGATCCTCAGGTTGCAGGGCTTGACTTTATTGAAGAGCAGTATGATGAGGCTGTTTCTTATTGCGATTTAATATATACATTAACTCCTCAAAAGGGAAGAGGAATTCCTTTTTGGCTTGATATAGTAGATAAAGAAGTAAAAATAACCGATGAAATGGTAAAATCATTAGTTGAGAGCACAATAAGTAGAGACATAAGAGAAAGAATATTAAATCCTAAAAGGAGCAAAAGATAAGGAGGGTTTTTATGAAGGTTGCAGGTATTACAAACCAACAGGAAGTTTATGTTGTATCGGATAGCAGACCCTTTAAAATAAATCAGATACTAGTAATTGAAGATAAAAATTTAGGAAGTCTTTTAGGGGAGGTTGTTGAAACTTCATCCTATAATAAATATATACCCTTTAATATAAACGGGGAAATGGGTGACAACCGAGTTTTAGAGTCCCTTAGGGCTCTTGGCTATAATATAGATGAAAACACTATATATATTGCAAGGCTTAATTTAATAGTAGAGGCGCAATATCCTGTAACTGTTGGTTCAAAGGTCAGATATCCTTACTTTGATGAAGTAAAAGACCTTTTGGTAAAATCCACCCCTGAAAGAGGTCTTGTGCTTGGCGTTGTTAAAAGCACTGAGGAGCTCGATTCTACCATTGATAATAAATATAAGGATTTGCTCTGCCTTCTTCAAAATGGGAAAGTTATGAATCAGAGCGGAATTCCCTTTATATTCGATATAAAATCGATGCAACAGTATCCCCACATAGGAATATTCGGAGGTTCAGGTTCTGGAAAATCCTTTGGAATGAGGGTAATACTTGAGGAGATTATGAAACTTTCAATTCCAACAATAGTTCTTGACCCTCACTATGAAATGGATTTTTCAACTCCCTTTGAGAAATTAGATTTTAAGTATAGAACGGATTTTAAAGATAAATTCAAATGTCTTCAGATAGGGCGTCATGTTGGTATTAAATTTTCAAACCTTAGCGTAAGGGATCTTTCAGCAATACTATCTGCAGCATCGCCGGGGAGCTTTACTGAGCCTATGATGTCGGTTGTAGAGCAGCTTCACAAAAAGGGTGATACCTATTACAGCTTTGAAGAGAGGCTTATGATACTAAAGGAAGCTCAAGAGATAGGAAACGAGAGAAGAATAATAGAGTTTTTAAATAATGCAGTGGACAGCGTTGAACAGGACAGATATAAAAGAATGGTTGATATATATAAAAAATACGGCACACTTCCAGCCCAGTCAGTAAATGGAATACTTTGGAGGCTTCAAAGGCTGAATAAAGAGGGACTTTTTACAAACGATATAAAAGAAATAGAAAACTGCCTTATGCAGGGAAAAACTGCGGTGGTGCAGGGACCTCTTAAGATAATGAACGTATTTTCATCCTATGTCATAACCTCCCTTTATCATAAAAGAAGGGATTATAGAGATGGGCTTCAGCTTGGAGAAACTCTTGATTATTTTCCTCCTTTTATAATAGCCTTTGATGAGTGCCATAACTTTGTTCCAAAAGGCTATGACACCTCGGCAAAGTCTGTAATAAAGGAAATAGCTCAGGAAGGAAGAAAGTACGGAGTGTTTTTAATACTTGCAACCCAAAGACCGGCTCTTTTGGATGAAACAGTTACGGCACAGCTTAACACAAAACTTGTATTCAGAACGGTAAGGGCATCGGATATTGATACGATAAAGGAGGAAACAGACATAACATCTGAGGAGGCAAAGCGTCTTCCTTATCTTCAGTCGGGGGATACTTTTATTTCCTCGGCAATATTTGGAAGAACTGTTGCAGTTAGAATTAGGATGGCTAAAACAACAAGTGTTCATACTGAAAATCCCTTCGATGAGCTTTTAAACATGAATAACAAAAAGTATGAAGAGCTTTTTAATGATATAAAGGAACATCTTCCTATTTATCCCAATGACCTTTTAAGCGTTCTTCAGAATCTAAAGTCAGGAAGTATTAAGGATATTGAAGATTTAAAAGGAAGCCTTGAGGCTTTAGTTGATATGGGTTATATAAAGAAAAACAGCACTATTTTTGGACAGTGCTATGAAAGTGCGGTATAAAGAATTTCTTTATACCGCTTTTTTTATTTTGCTATCGGTTTTGATTGATATGTTTAAAGTAAAATCAGTTTCGCTTTTTACGATTTGAAAATTAGAAAGTGTACTTTCCATATCCGATATAAAAGTATAATAATCGATTTCAATGTCTTCGTATTTATCAGTTTTTACAAGGGATACTTTTCCATATTCCTGAAACCATTTTAATAAATCCTTAATAGTTAAGGATTCAGCTATAGGATAAATATCAAGTCTTTGGCGGGATAGATTATATAAAGGGAATTTCTTCTTTAAAGAGCCGTATCTGTTTTTAAAAAGGTTTAAATCTTCAAAGTATTCTATTTTTCTATTATTGTTTTTAGGATAAAGCTCATAAACTCCGCAATAATTCCTCCTTAGGATTCTTATATCATCTTCCTTAATCTCAACATATATCTGCTTTCCTTTTTTTAAATTAGAAACTTCGTCAGGTTTAAAAATCATTAGTACACCTCCTGAAAACACGACAGCTTTATATATTACCCTTTTGATTTTATTGTAACATATAAAATGTTTAGAATTATTAATCCTTTGTAAATTCATTATTAAATCAAAAAATTAAATAAATTACATCTATAATATTATATCGTCTTTATACATAGAAATAATTAGAAGATAGCCAATATCCAATTACAAGCGATAAAGTAAAATTTCAACTTTGAGGGACGGTTAATTATTTTACATAAATAATGAACAAATAAGATTTTGAGGTCTTGAGGGACAGTTACTTATTATAGAAAAATTACATACAAGTTAAGGGTAAGATATTAAAAAAAATAAATTAATTAAAACAAATAAGCAACAGTCCATTGTTTTTTTCTTCTAATTCATTTGAAGCCTATAAAATTATAAATAAATAAGTAACTGTTTTCTAAATCAATTTAAATTAGGAGGCGGGTAATGATAAACATTATATGGTTTGTGATATTAGCTGCGGGAATTTTAACCTTTATGATAAAGGGAGATACTAGAGGGCTTTTGCAGGCGATGAGCAATTCGGCGCAAAACTCTATTGAGCTTTTAATGGCGCTTCTTGGGATTATGGCTGTATGGTCGGGGATTATGAAGCTTTGTGAAAAATCTGGAATTGTAGACGCTTTAGCAAAGATTCTTTCGCCGATTATGAGGATTTTGTTTCCTAATCTTGAGAAGAGAAACAAAAAAGCCCTCGGAAGCATTGTAATGAATATAGCTACAAATATGATGGGGCTTTCTAATGCTGCAACACCCTTTGGGATAAATGCTATGAAAGAGCTTCAGAGCATAAATCCTGTAAAGGAGAGGGCTTCTGATTATATGATAACTTTTATAATAATAAACGGTGCCTGCGTTCAGTTTCTGCCAGCAACTGTAATTTCAATAAGAGCAGGCCTTAGTGCAAAGGATCCAGCGGATATAATACTCCCAACGATAATCACAACATTAACAGCTCTTATATCAGGACTTATATTTAATATCCTATATAATAAAAAGGATATGGCTGATAAGTGATGAACTCAAAAATTTAGGGACAGTTACTTATTTTGCATAAATGATCTAAAAATAAATTGAACAAATAAACTCAAATATCTATATATTATATGAAATAAGTAACCGTCCCCAAAACTGTCCAAAGCACCCCAAATACTCAAATCCTAAAGTACGTATAATACGTATAATAAGTAACCGTCCCCCGCCTCAAAAAACAAAAACTTGTCCTATAAAAAGGAGGGAATCATGAACATAGGAGTATATTTTCTTCCCCTTTTGATACTTTTTATTTTAATCTATTCTTTTGTAAAAAAAGTAAGAGTATATGAAACTTTTATTGAAGGAGTGAAGGAGGGTTTTGCTTCCGTATACAGTATAGCACCTTATCTTTTGACAATGCTCTTTGCAATCGATATATTCAGAAAATCCGGCGCGATGGATTATTTTATATATGTTTTAAAGCCTATGTCAAAAGTTTTAAAAATACCTGAGGGAGTAATTCCGATGATACTTATAAAGCCTCTTTCAGGAAGCGGCGCTCTTGGTGTTATGACTGATATTATGAAACAATACGGAGTAGATTCAATAGAAGGCAGAATTGCTGCGGTTATGATGGGTTCAACGGAAACAATATTTTATACCATATCCATATATTTTGGCTCTGTAAATGTCAAGGATATAAGGTACAGCCTTAAAGCATCTCTTATAGCTCATATCATAGGCAGTCTAGCAGCAGTATATATATGTTATTATTTTTTTAGATAATAACAGGCAAATTGGGGAAACTATAAAAGATAAGGGGTGATAGTGTGAAATATCTTTTTATAGTTTCAAGGGCTGCCTCTTTTTTAATAGATTATATGATTTTTTACATACTATACTACTTTCTTGCTTCTTTTGGAATTTTAGGTTACATATTATTATTGATTATTTTTTTTCTTTACAGAACATTAAGTACAACTTTTTTTGGTGAAACTATTGGAATGATGGCATTAAAGCTTAAACTTATAAAACATGATTTTAAAACCTGCTTAAAAAGAGAAATACTAAGGTGTGCCTCAGCCTTTTTTTATATAGGCTATATTTATGCCCTTTTTGATTATAAAGGAAGAACCCTTCATGATGCAGCATCTGACACTCTTGTAGTATATAAAGATTCTAAGAGCGATGTTGTGCAGACTAAAAATTATATAAAAACTGCAGCCTTTATAATACTTATAATATCCTGCATAAGATGGATTAGTTTCTTTCTCTTAAATGATGTAGGACTTTTGGGACTCAAAAAGGTTTATTCCTCCGATGTATATTACCAAAGCTTTGAGGGTGATAAGCTTTTGAGTTTATCACAGGATGAGCTTTACATGAAGACTTTAGGAAGAAAATATACAACCCTGATTGAAAAAGGCGGGAAAAATTATCTAATAAGAATATCAAACAAGATAAAATATACAGAAGTATATAAATTAAACATAGAAAGAAATTATCTCTACGGGGAATATATATATACTGTAAACCTCCCTCTTCAATTTATTTGTAGCGGAAAATTTATAAAATCAAAGGATTTATGTGGAGTAAGTCCCACGGGTAGAATTGTACTTGTTGATGAAAATGGGAAAATATATGGAAATAGCGATATAAAAATATCAAATGTAATATCTTTAAAATGCGGCGATATAGATAAAGATGGATTTGATGAAGCTCTTATTCTTGGAAAAGATGGAAATGTAGAAATATTTAAAATGAAAGGAAATTCTTTAAAGAGAATATATTTTGGTAAATTTGGAGAAGATATAACACCCATTACTTTGTATATAGAAAGATATGCAAAGGTTATGGGGAAGGGGGATGACAAAAGTATAATATACACTTACGAATTTGTCAATGGTAAATTTAAATTTTTAGATAAAAAATATGTAAACATTGAAAATGCTACTAATATAAAAAAGTTTAAGAATTCAATAATAGTGTCTCACATAAATAGAAACAACATGACTTTTAACCGAGGGTCAATACAAAATCTTGAAATTTATAATTTAAATGGGAAAATGAAAAGGTTATACAACTTTGGAAAGCGCCCAGGAAGAAGATATAACTTTAGCGTAAAGTGCCTTGAGGATGTTTGTGATATAGATAATGATGGATTTGAGGAGATAATATTAAAATCCGTAGATAAAAAGGATGTAATGGGGCAAAAATATAAAATAGAGGTATATAGACCGGTAAAACGGCTTTTATATATAAATATGATATTAACGATGATAGAGGGCATACTATATTAGCAAACTATCTCAACTTTCAGAGTACAAAAACACTAATTTTCTATTGATATAGTAATGCAAAGCTTTAATAAAATAATCTATAATTTAAGTCATTATGTTATTTGGAGGGTTAGTTTTTCAGTTAATAAATTTTTTAAGATATTCATGATAAGCTGTAAAACTTCAAAAAATTGAATATCTTTAAGTCTATCACAGTATTGAAAAAATAATTCTTACATAGTTCTTAAATCATTAATATTTTGTTTTATAATTATTGGTATTACATATGTTGATTTATTTAATTAAAGCTGTTTTTTACAACAATGTAGAATTGGAAGAGGTGCTTTTGTTGAATGCTTCTTGACAAATACTAATTTAAAGCATAAAATTGTCGTATAATATAATGAAGTTATGATAAGTTTGTGTAGCAAAATACTGCCAGCTAATATAATTTTTATATATTATTTTTAGAAATCTTGCCTAAGGGGTGAGAAAAATAAAAATTTTAAGTGCTGTGAAGGAAAGAGTAGCATTCAGTAACAATTAAAGAGAGCCGGGGGAGGTGAAAGCCGGCATTGAAGCTGTATGTGAAGATGGCTCTGGAGCAGTGCAGCCGAAAATAAGTAAGCTGCAACGGGTGCGGCCGTTACACCGCAGGGTGATTTTATCACCTGCTAAGGCTCATGCCGCAAGGTATGAGTGAATTAGGGTGGTACAGCGGTGCCTCGCCCCTACAAAGGTAGGAGCGAGGCTTTTTTGGTACCTTTTATTAAATATTTGTTGTGTTGGCTTTAAGTGCAGCATTTGAATTTTTGTATATAATATCTATAAAACGAAAGGAGTATTTTTATGGAAAAGAAAACCTATTACATCACAACCCCAATATATTATCCAAGCGATAAACTTCATATTGGAAATACATATACAACCGTTGCTGCTGATGCTATGGCAAGGTTTAAAAGATTAACAGGCTATGACGTAATGTTTTTAACTGGAACCGATGAGCATGGACAAAAAATTCAAAGAATAGCAGAGGGGAAGGGAACAACTCCAAAGGGATATGTTGACAATATAGTTGCTGGAATTAAAGAACTTTGGAAACTTATGAATATATCCTATGATAGATTTATAAGAACGACCGATGACTACCATGAAAAATCAGTACAAAAGATATTTAAAAAGCTTTACGACCAAGGTGACATATACAAGGGATACTATGAAGGTTGGTACTGCACTCCCTGTGAATCCTTCTTCACAGAAACTCAATTAGTTGACGGTAAATGCCCGGATTGCGGAAGAAGCGTTGAGTGGACAAAGGAAGAGGCTTACTTTTTTAAACTTTCAAAGTATCAGGATAGATTATTAAAGTACATAGAGGAACATCCGGATTTTATACAGCCTGAATCGAGAAAAAATGAGATGATAAATAATTTCTTAAAGCCTGGACTTGATGATCTTTGCGTTTCAAGAACATCCTTTACATGGGGAATTCCTGTTGAGTTTGATCCAAAACACGTAGTATATGTATGGGTTGATGCCCTTTCAAACTACATTACTGCAATGGGCTATGGAAGCGATAATGATTCTGACTATAAAAAGTATTGGCCCGCTGATGTTCACCTTGTGGGAAAGGATATAGTAAGATTTCACACTATAATATGGCCTATTATGCTTATGGCTCTTGGGGAGCCTCTTCCAAAGCAGGTTTTCGGACACGGCTGGTTATTAGTTGACGGCGGAAAGATGTCAAAGTCAAAGGGAAATGTAGTTGATCCTGTAGTTCTTTCAGAACACTTTGGAGTTGACGCAGTAAGATACTATCTTTTAAGGGAAATACCCTTTGGAGCAGATGGCCTTTTTAATAACGAGATGTTCATAAAAAGAATCAACTCAGACCTTGCAAACGACCTTGGAAACTTAGTTTCAAGAACTTTAACAATGGTTGAGAAGTATTTTAATGGAAAACTTTCAAAGGGAAGCTTTGAAGGGGAGTACGACGAGAGCTTAAAGAAAACTGCCCTTGAAGCTGCAACCAAGGTTGAGGATTTAATGAACAATCTTAGAATAAGCGATGCAATGGATGAAATTTGGAGGCTTATAGGAAGGGCAAATAAATATATCGATGAAACTATGCCATGGGCACTTTCAAAGGATGAGACTAAGAGGGATAGGCTTGCAGGAGTTTTATACAATCTTGTTGAGAGCATAAGAATAGTATCAATTCTTATATCCTCTTTCCTTCCAGATACAAGTGCAAAAATAAACAGTCAGTTTAGCTTTAGCAGTGACATATTAGCATGGGATACAGTTTTAGAATTTGGAAAAACTCCCGATGGAATTGAAGTTAAAAGAGGAGAAATTCTTTTCCCGAGGATAGATGTTGATAAAAAGCTTTTAGAGCTTGAAAGCTTAAAAGAAGCGCAAAAGGAAAGTGAAAAGAAGATTGATATGGAAAAAATAAAGGATGAAATAACAATAGATGACTTTGATAAAATAGACCTTAGGGTTGTTAAAGTAGTAGAATGTGAAAAAATCAAGGGCTCAAATAAGCTCTTAAAGTTAAAAGTTGAGATGAACGGTGAAATCCGTCAGGTTGTATCGGGAATTTCAAAGTTTTATGAACCGGAAAAACTAATTGGCAAGAAAGTGATACTCGTTGCAAATTTAAAACCAGTAAAACTTAAAGGAGTTGACTCCTATGGAATGATACTTGCAGCTTCAACTCCTGATGATTCAAAGCTTTTTGTTGCAACGGTAGATGGAAACATAGAAACAGGAAGCCAGGTGAGATAATGATATTTGATTCTCATGCCCACTATGACGATGAAGCCTTTGACAAAGACAGGGAAGAGGTTATTGATAAAATTAAAAAAAGTGGAGTTAGTGCAGTTTTAAATTGTTCCTCTAATATGGCATCGATTGAAAAGGTATTTGAAATTGTATCAAAGCATGATTTTATATACGGTGCCCTTGGTATTCATCCAGAGTTTCCAAAGGATTTAAAGGGGAACATAAACAAAATAGGGGACTTAGCGCAAAATAAAAAAATACTATCAATAGGAGAGATTGGACTTGATTATCACTATGAAGGCTATGACAAAGATGAGCAGATAAAATGCTTTAAAGAGCAGATGGACCTTGCTAGATGTTTAAATCTTCCTGTCGTAGTTCACAGCCGTGATGCCATGGAGGATACTTTAAAGGTTCTTTTAGAGTTTAAAGAAGTTAAAGGAGTTCTCCACTGCTTTTCAGGAAGCTGCGAGAGTGCAATTGAGGCTGTAAAGCTTGGATATTATATAGGCTTTACGGGGGTTATAACCTTTAAAAATGCAAGAAAGGCTATCGAGGTTTTAGAGAAAGTTCCAGAGGATAGAATACTCATTGAAACTGACTGCCCCTATATGACTCCAGTTCCCTGTAGAGGAGAGAGAAACGATTCTTCATATCTTCCCTATATAATAGAAAAGGTTTCACAGATAAGAAATATAAGCTATGATAAGGCATGTAGTATTACCTATGAAAATGCGGCAAGACTTTTTAATCTTAAGGTGCAGTGATGCGCCTTTTCTTTTTACTCAAATATTTTTTACTAAAAAATTCCATAAATTATCCATAATATGTAATATAATTTGTCGAAAACCAAGCAATTTGAATAATAATTAAGCTATATAGAGCTATAGTAAGAATTAAAGTTATATTTTTATAAAATAAAGTAATTTATAAAAATATAGTCTTATATTGCTACATATAAGATTAATAAAAAAAAGGTATATGGTATATAATAGTTATGATTTTACACTCCGAAGCTGGCAGTGAATAAAGGAATCATATTTGGTTATAATTTATTATAAAGGCTTATATATGCCAATTGAGGCATTTGTTATAAATAGTACCAGCGAGGATTGGTATATCCAATCTTGAAAGGAGGTAAAATTATGGAAGACAGCAGAAAAATAGCATTGTTAAAGCTAAGAAAGCTACTAACAGATCCTGCGCTTATTGCCTCTGTTCTTTTAACTTTAATGATTCTTTTTGTTTCTGTGGAAAGAATGAAAAAAGACGTTTATGTTGAAGTAGATGGAAAAACAACAAAAATAACTACTAGAGAGCCTAAAGTTAAAGATGTTTTAAAATCAGCTGATATTAAAGTTGGTCAATGGGACAGAGTATTGCCGGGTCTTGACAGTACAGTAAGAAAGGACATGAAAATTTCTATAAAACGTGCAGTACCTATAACTGTAAGATATGATGGGAAAGTTGAGAAAGTCTATACTGCCTTTGACACAGTAAATGAGGTTTTAAAGTCTAAGGGAATTGCTTTAAATGAAAAGGATAAGGTGGTTCCAACCCTTTCATCAAAGATTATTAAAGATTTGGACATTAAAGTAACGAGGGTTAAAGAGGAGATTATTGCTACAACTCTTCAAATTCCCTTTAAGACAATTAAAAGAAACGATAATAATCTTGCAAAGGGAACAGTTAAAGTGCTGCAGGAAGGTACTTCAGGAGAAAAAATCGTAACAACAAAGGTAGTTTACGAAGACGGAATAGAGGTTTCAAGATTTAAAGCAGGTGAAAAGGTTAGGAAAAAGCCTATTAATAAGGTAGTTGCCGTTGGGACTCTATCTTGGTTTATACCTTCCCGTGGAGGCGATAGAGTATACTATACAAGAAAACTTGTTATGAAGGCAACATCCTATACTGCAGACTTTGCTTCAACGGGGAAAAGGCCAGGAGATTCTGGCTTTGGAATTACAAGTTCAGGGACAAGGGCAAAACGAAATCCTGATGGATACAGCACTGTTGCAGTTGATCCTAGGGTTATTCCTCTCGGTACGAGGCTTTATGTTGAAGGCTATGGCTTTGCTATTGCAGAGGATACAGGCGGAGCAGTAAAGGGTAAGATTATAGACCTTTATTTTCATCCAGGGACTAGAGAATATAGAAACTGGAGCACAAAATATGTAGATGTATATATCGTAAGATAAGGCGGATTGCGCCTTATCTTTTTTTGTTATAATATAAAAAAGACCTTAAAATATATTAAATGGAGGATAAAATGATTAAAGAGATAATAGTAGTTGAAGGCAGGGATGATATTACTGCTGTAAAAAGGGCAGTAGATGCAGAAGTTATAGCAACATCTGGTTTTGGAATAACTGATAAAACTATTGAAAGAATAAAGACTGCAGTACAAAAAAGAGGAGTTATAATATTTACCGACCCGGATTTTGCAGGAGAGAGAATAAGAAAAACAATAAGCGAAAGGGTGCCGGGCTGTAAACATGCCTTTCTACCTAAAAATAAGGCAACAAAGAATGGGGATATAGGTATTGAAAACGCATCCCCTGAGGATATAATAGATGCCTTATCAAAGGTTAAAACCGAAATTTCAGGAAGAGAAGAATTTACTATGGAGGATTTATATAGATACGGCCTTAATGGAGATGAAAAATCATCGGATTTAAGGGACAAGGTAGGGGCAGAGCTTGGGATAGGATATGGAAATGCAAAGCAGTTTCTTAACAGATTAAATAGATACGGAATAACAAGGGAAGAATATGAGAGGGCAATTAAAAAAGTAAAGGGGAATTAATATGAGTTTAACATCTAAAACTTTAGATATAGTAAATCATTTCGGTTTTAAATTTAATAAAAACCTTGGACAAAATTTTCTTATAGACGAGAACATTTTAAACAAGATTATAGAAGGAGCAGAGCTTAAACAGGATGACTGTGTAATTGAAGTAGGCCCTGGCATTGGAACATTAACTCAGGCAATGGCAAAATGCTGTAAAAGGGTTGTATCGGTTGAAATAGACGACTCACTTATTGAAATTTTAAAAGAAACATTAGGAAATTATGAAAACATAAAGATAATACATGGCGATGCCTTAAAGTTTGATTTTAAAAGATTAATTGAAGAAGAAGACCTTGAAAATGTAAAGGTAGCAGCGAATCTTCCCTATTATCTTACTACGCCTTTTATAACGAACATTTTAAATCAGAAAACTAATATTAAAAGTCTTACGCTTATGATACAAAAAGAGGTTGCCGACAGGATAATAGCAAAGACGGGAAGCAGCGAGTATGGCTCCTTATCCCTTCTTTGTAACTACTACTGCGACGTTAAAAAAATTGCTAGGGTTTCAAAAAACTGCTTTATTCCAAAACCTAAGGTTGAATCTATGATAATAAGGATGGATATAAAGGAAAAACCTTCAATAACAGTTATTGATGAATCTATGTTATTTAAGGTTATAAGGAGTGCCTTTAATATGAGAAGGAAAACACTTTGGAATGCTCTAAAGCCCTTAGGGATTGGGGATGAAAAATTAAAGTGTGCTTTTGAAAATTCAAAAATTGATTCTTCAAGAAGGGGAGAAACTTTAAGCCTTGAGGAGTTTGGAAAACTTTCCGATGAGATTAAAAAGTTAATTTAAAAATTTAGTTCACATTCCTTCCAATTCTACATATATTATAATGATAAGGTGAATTGGGAGGGGAAATAGTGACAAGTAAAAAATATAATCGCTATTTTATAATATTTCAAGAAGAAGATAAGGGTTTTGGAATTGCACTTGACAAGCAGCCTACAGGATATACAAAAATAGAAACGAGAAACGGTAAATGCAAGATAACTGTTTATGTTCAAAACCTTGTAAAGGATAAGGGCCCATATATATGTTGCATGATAGATGGAAGTAAAAACCCAGCAGTAGTTGCAAGGCTAGGAGAGATAGCTGTTGATGACACCGGGAGAGGAGAGACATTTTGGGAATATAAAGAAGAGGATATAGCAGGTACAGGTATGACCATAGATAAATTTATGATTTCGGCTGTAATCGTAGAGGGAGACAAAATATTATCTCCTCTTGCAGGATATGCGAGCAAGGAAAAAATAGAGTGGAGAGAAAAATTCCAAGTGGAAAATAAAGAAAATAGTATAAAAGAGAGAAAAGAAATAAAAGAAGAAGAGCTAATAGAAGAGGCGAGAAAATTTAGAGAATATGAGGAACAGATTAAAAAGGAAGTTCAAAGGGAAAATGATGAGGAAGAAAACAGGGAAGATAAAAAAGATGAGGAAGATATAAAGGAAGAGCAAAGGGATGACATAATAAATGAAGATAATGTTGATATGGAAAAAATAGAAGAGGGAAAAGAATATGAAGAATACGAATTAACAAGAGGGGATAAAGTAAAAAAGAGAAAAACTCATGCTCAGGTTTTCCATAGGATTTTAAAGGATTTTGAAGAGGCTTATGAACTTTGTGATGATTTAAAGGGTTATAGATGGTGGAAGATACCCTTTAAAGAGGAATATGAAACTGTTGAGGATTCTAATTATCCATATTACTGCACTATATATCATCCTTTAATGGCATATCCTTATATAAATTATATAAAATATATTAAAAAGATTGGACATTATTATTTCGGAATAAAGTATGATAATAACGGAGAGGTTAAAGCTATAGTCTATGGAATAGAAGGCAGATTAGCCGCTGAGGATCAGCCTTATATGGGGATGACTGGCTTTACAAAGTGGTTTAAGATGAACGAAGGGGAAAAGGGTCTATGGGCAATGTTTTATAATCCCTATACAGGATGTATTATGATTCCAAAATCATAGGCGGCAAAACCGCCTTTTAATATGTTTTGAATTTTTTATTTATAAGTTATATAATAGAAGTAGTATTTATAAAAATTTGTTCTTGTTTTATGAAACTATGGACAAATTAAGAAAAATAGTATAAATTATAAATAAAAGGGTTTTATATTAATTCTCTATTATTATTTTTATTCGAGGGTTTTATTATGCATCCAATATTATTTAAAATAGGTAAGCTGACAATAGCTTCCTACGGTGTTCTTATGTCTTTGGCAATTGTCTGTGCTCTTTTGCTTGGACTATACAGAGGCGAGAAAAGAGGATTTAATACCGATTATATAATAGATATAGCCCTATATGGCATAATAGGTGGTTTAATCGGCGCAAAGCTTTTATTTTTTATAGCTGAAATGCCGACGATTTTTAAAGATCCCTCCTCTATAAAATATATGATTAAAGAGGGATTTGTTGTATATGGAGCTATAATCGGAGGCGCTGTTTCAGCATATATATATTGCAGGACAAAAAAGATAAGCTTTATAAAGCATTTTGATCTTTTAGCGCCTTCAATTGCGCTAGGACAAGGTATAGGAAGAATTGGATGCTTTTGTGCAGGCTGCTGCTACGGCAGAGAAGCTCACAATTTTCCCTTTGCAGTTACTTTTAAAATATCTGACTATGCGCCAAATAATGTGCCCCTGTATCCAACGCAGCTAATGTCTAGTTTTGGGAATTTTTTTATAGCTGCTATGCTCTTAGTTTTTGCATCAAAGAAAAGAGATGATGGGAAAATAGCAGGGCTTTATATGATATTATATAGCATAGGGAGATTTATTATAGAGTTTTTTAGAAACGACCCTCGAGGAAGTATTGGTATTCTGTCAACCTCTCAATTTATATGTATTTTCGTATTAATTGGAGGTATAATAATATATAATTTTGATAGAATAATTAAATCTCCTGCCTCTCATGACTAAAGTACAGCTAGTCTGTACTTTTTGTTTTTTTGATATAAAATAATTATGGAGGGGGATATATGCTTTTTAATTTAAAAAACGGAAAGACATTAAGAATAAGAAAAGCAAGAGAGGAGGATGCGGGGGAAATAGTTCGCCTATCAGATAAAATAGGAGGAGAAACGGATAATTTAACCTTTGGAATGGATGATTATTATTTCAGTATAGAAGAGGAAAAAATACTTATTAGAAACATAAGAAACAGACACAACTGCCTATTAATTGTTGCAATTGTTGATGACAAAATAGTTGGCATTTTAAGTTTTATAGCATCAGCCAGAAAAAGAATAATGCACAGGGGAGATATGGGAATATATATTTTAAAAGATTATTGGAATTTAGGGATAGGTTCATGTATGATAGATTATTTTTTAAAATGGGCTGTTGAAAATAATACTATTAAAAAGATAGCTCTTGAAGTAAGGACGGACAATGAAAGGGCGATAAATCTTTATAAAAAATTTGGCTTTGAAATAGAAGGACATCTTAAAAAATCGCTTTTTATAGATGGAAGATACTATGACACTTATTATATGGCAAAAACAATAGAAGGGTGAGCGTATGAAAAGAGTAGTAGCTTTACTTATCATTATACCTTTTTTGTTTACTTCCTGTATGGGAAGAAAAAAGAATCCGGCCTTAACAAACTTAAGAATAGATAAGGATATTGAAAGAATAACTGTAATGAATAATAAATATGCCGGAAAGTATACGATTATAGATAAAAAAACGATTGAGAGGTTCAGTAATATAATACTTGAAGCAAAGGATGCAAAATCCGATTCAACCCTTGAGAGCGATTTTACATTTGATTTTTATAGCGAGTCCAAATGCGTTGTAAGCTTTAAATACATCGCAGGGATAGAAGATGAGAATACAGCAAATCTTTATGATGATAAGGGAAGGAGTTATCATGTAGATAATTCTATTGAAGATGAATTTATAAATCGACTTATGAAGAAGGGGAGTTTTAAGCACGTATCGGAGTATTATGAATCCCTGCTTTCTTTAATATTTGAAAAAATAAATATAAAAAACGGACAAATTGCTGCTGTCGATATAAAAAAGGATTTTCTTGTTACAAAATATATAACATCGTTAGAACAGAAAAAGATGATAGAAAATATTGATAATAAAGGTATAACCGTAAAATTTCCTAAGGAATCGGAAAAATACGATTACTATATATTGATAGATACAAGAAAGTACAACGACAATACATGCAAAACTTATGTTACAGTAACTGACAGCCTTGGTTCAAAGGTAATATATGTTTTGGAGGGGAATTACACAAACTCTAAATGGAGTTATTATATAAAATACAAATAATCATTTTAAAGATAAAAGCTTCATATATTTTATATGGAGCTTTTATTTTTGGTGATAGTTTGAAAAATTTTAAGTTTTTTATTATAGCCCTTGTTGCTCTTTTAACTTTTTTATCTCTTTTATATCTTTCTTTTATAGCACTGAGAATTCAAAAATATGCTTTTAAAGAAAATAAGCCACTAGGAATACTCCTTTATACTAAAACTCCTTCTGAAAAAATTAATTCTTCTTTAAAATATGTTAAGGAAAAAATAAATGAATATGGATGGGATGCGGTGATTGTTCAGTATAATAGTGAAGATGAAAAGATAATAGAGAGCATAAAAAATTATCAAAGTTATTATATATTTGAGATAAACGAGGGGAAAAACATAATAAGCAGCAATACAATTCTAATAAGGATTAGAAAAAATGATGAGAAAGAATACAAAAGAGCTCAAAATATTAAAAAATATTTATTGAGCAAAAATATAAAAGTAAATATAGTAACAAGTACTTTAGAAAAAACAAAGGTATATAACGTTATAAAACTTGAAATATCTGAAAAAAGCGGTTATGAAGGCGCAAAGGATTTAATTTTAAAGACTATAATTTCCTTTTGTAATGATTATGATTACTAATGTTTAAAATATATTTATGTGGAAAAAATATAACTACATGGTTATTAAAATACAAAGGAGTTGATAAAGTGAAGGTTAAAGTAGATCAGGATGTTTGTATAGGCTGTGGTCTTTGTCCATCGATTGCTCCTGAAGTTTTTGAGATGAGGGATGATGGTAAGGCTCATGTAATTAGTGATGCAGTACCGGAAGATGATGAGGATAGCGCAAAGGAGGCAGAGGGAAGCTGCCCTGTTAATGCAATAATTACTGAGTAGGCGGGAAACCGCCTTTTTTATTTTGAAAAAAATTTTTTTAATTTTTTTGTTTTTTGATGAAACTTTTTATAAACTTCTATCGTCATAAATAATGACTCAATTCCATATATTCTATATAGGGTTTGTACTATGGCAGATGTGGATAATGTGAATAACTTTTTACATTATTTAATTAAAATTTAAAGTTATAAACAAGGAATTTACGAATATATAAAGAATATTAGCTTATGCCGATTAATATGTATTTAAACTAGTAGGAAATTATATACAAACAATGCAGCACATATAGATTTTTGGTATCAATTTATATATTTACAAAGTTTAAATCTCTGTGCTAAAATATGAATTACGATGAAGATGTTTATAAAATTAGGTATTAAAATATAAATAGCAAATAAAGAATAAAATTGTAAATAAATAATAAAAAAGTACATAGGTAGAGTTTAAAATTTGATAAAAAAATAATTAAATGTCTTGAAATTGGTTTGTATTTAGTATATTATGTTTACTAGGTATATTACCAAAATTAACTAACTTCGCAGATGATTTATTCATCTATATAAATTAAAACAAAATTTTTTAAAATTCGAGAGGAGGAGAAAAACTATGGCAAAAGCCAAGAAAGTGCTCAGCACTGTATTAGTTGCTTTATTCACAGTATTTACAGTGCTCAGCTATGTACCTGCAAACGCTGCAAAGAAAGCGCCAGCAGGACCAACAAAAATCAATTTAGTTGCTAAACCAAACGCTGAATATAAGGTTGGCGACAGAGTACTTGTTAAATTCAATGCTTCACCTTATAAGGGAATCGTTCAATACAGGGCATTCCTTTGGAAGGTAGGCGTAGGTGTAGTTAAGGAGCTTTATCCAGCATACGCAAAGGACAGCTACTTCTACAAACCAGTTTGCGTAGGAACATCAACATTCACAATCGATGTATTCTATGCAACAGAACCAGGAACATATGAAATCGTTGTAGGTGTTAAAGCTAAAGGAGCTAAAGCTTCAACAGCTAAATATGTTAACACTGGAAGATTCGTTGTAAAGGCTAAAGAAGAAGCTAATGCAGAAATAAAAGAATTCGCTTCATTAGCAGATGTAACAGTTAATGAAGGTCAAAAAGTTAATCTCCCAGAAACTGTGAAAGCTAAAATGAGCGATGGAACAGAAAAAGAAGTTGCAGTTAAGTGGGATACAGTTGATACAACTAAAGCTGGCGAATATACTGTAAATGGTACAGTAGAAGGAACAACATTAAAGGCAACTGTAAAGGTAGTTGTAAAGGCAGTTGCACTTAAGGTTGAATCAGTAAGTGCGATAGCTGCTAATAAAATGCTTGTAAAATTCAATAAAGCAGTTGATACAGCAAAAGCAACCTTTGAAGTAAAATTTGGAACAATAACAACAAATATTAAATCTGTTACTTGGAATGATGCTAAAACAGAAGCAACATTAGAAGGATTTGTTTCATTTGCAGCAGGAGAATATACTGTTAATGTAAAAGGTTTTGATTCAGAAGTTAAAGGAACAGTTAAGTATGAAAACAGAAAAGTAGCAAAGATTGAAATATTAGGGGATTATGCAATCTTAATAGGTCCTGGTGCTAATGCAGCTACAGTAGAATTCAAAGTAACTGATCAGTATGGTCAGGATGCAACAACTGCATTATCCTCAGGATTGACAACAACAACATCAGCAAACAGTTATACAATTTCCGGAACAACAATAACTTTAAATTGGTCTTCATCACCTGCTAAGGATACACCTGTTGTAGTTTCCATGGTTGATCCTGTAACTGGAACAGTTGGAACTAAGACTCTTAAAGTTGCTTTACCATCAGCTGCAGGCAAAATACAATTAGGTGCATTAAAGAACAAAGATAATAAGGTATTAAGAACAAATACAGATTTATCAACAGATATTTTTGCATTTGATGTAAATGCAGTTGACCAATATGGTAATCCTATAAAATCAGCTACTCAATTAAGTAATGATTATTTAGTAGTAACTCCTGCAGGAATAACACTTCAAGTTCAGTGGGTTTCAGCAACTTCAACTGAACCTGCAAAATTAAAATTAGTAGCTGTCCCAACAATAGCAGGAACATATACTATAACAGTAGTTTCAAAGGCTACTGGTGATTCAGCAGTTGCAAGTATTGTTGTTGAAAAAGCAATTGCACTTGAAACATTTACATTACAGACACCATCAGATTTATATATATTAGGTGAAGATTTATATATACCATTTACTGCAGTTGATCAGTATGGAAATGCAATAACTAAATATTCACAATTGTATGGCAATGTAACATTATCAACTACTAATACAACAAAATATCCAATTCAATTAGAAAAGAACCCAATAGATGGAACAGCAAGAATTAAGTTATCAACTGGTGCAGGCGCTGCAGCTAATGATATAGTTATGGTTACAGCAATTGCAAATAATAAAGTATCAACAATAACAGTAAAACTTAATCCTGCAAAGGTTCCAACAAGAATAGCAGGTCTTTCAAAAGACGCTGTTACAAAGATGACAGTTGGTGCGACTTCTACACTTTCAAACACCGATTTTGTAATAAAAGACCAATATGAAAGAGATATGACTTCATTACCAACAGGTTGGACTATTGATGTAGTTTCATCTGATACAACAAAAGTTAACGTTGCAGGATTAAGATTATCAGGTGTTGCAGTTGGTTCATCAACTATTACTGCAAAATTAAATAACAATGGAACTGTAGTTGGAACAAGTGCTTTTGAATTTGTTGCAGAAACAGTATCAAAATCAAATATAGCAAGCTATGTAATTGATACAGCAGATAAAATTTATACAACAAATACAACTTATAGTGCAGCAACATTAGAAGAAAAGGCTTATGCAGTAGATATTGAAGTATATGGTAAGACTGCAAATGGAGATAAGGTAGCATTAAAATCTACAGATCTAATTAACTTACATTCAACAAATGCTAAGGTTGATTTAACAAGTGCTTCTGGCAAGGTATATGCAAATGGAACATTTGCACCTGGTGTAACAGAAGAAAATGCTACAATAGTAGCAACAATAAATGGAGCAGATGGAATTACTACTGTTCTTAAGAATGTAAAATTAACAAAAGAAGTACCAGTTGGTAGTTCAATAGCAGTAAAAGCTATTAGCGGACAATATGATGTATTTAAAGATAATGTAGCTGTAATAACAACAACACAAGCTATTGCTATGAATGGTAAAGTTGTTTCAGCACATGCAAGATATAATTCAACAGATGATAGAGCATCAGTATACTTTGAAGTAAAAGATCAGTATGGAGTTGCATGCAGTGCAGTTAAACCAGTTTATTATGTATTAACTGCAAAAGATGCAGCTGGTAAATCTTTAGGAGAATCAGGATATGCTGGTGGAGCATATTCAATTAATAATTCAGGAGTTCTTACTGTAACAAGTTCAGTAGCTGGAGATGAAATTACAATTACAGCTATTACAGTTGATGGTAAGACAGCAACAGTAAAAGTTATAGTAAAATAAGATTTAAAACACTAACAGTGCCACCCAGAGGACAAGTGACAAACTTGCCGCTGGGCGGCATTTTATTTTGGATTTTTTGAGGCTCTTTGTCAATTATTGGGGCGGGTATTTTATAAAAATGCCTGTCTTTTATTAAAGTATGTTAAAGAATGTAGATTAAAGTTGATAATATAATAAAAAAGCCATTAGATTTAAAGTCAGGTATAATTATACACTTGCTAAGTGGGGAGCAGTTTTGATAAAATATTGACTTGAGGTGATAATGTGGGAAAAAATAAAAAGAATATGTCAAAATATATTAAAGAAAATAAAATGTTTATAATTCCAATAGCATTAGTTGTAGCAATTGTTCCCCTTATAGTAAAATTAAAAGTTATTGAATTGGACAGTTATATAGCAAATTTTTGGACAAGCAATGTCAATTATGACTTTTTTTCATATAATAAATCCAGAGTTTTTTTATTTTTTGTATTAGCTGCAATTATGATTAATTTTTTTAATAAAGGTTTTAAATTTAAAAACAATAAACTTCTTTATATATTTTCATTTATATATATATTATCTATAACTATTTCAAGCTTAAGATCAGAAAATGGACAAATAGCCTTCTTTGGATTTCCCGATAGATATGAAGGTTTATTTGTACTTATAGGCTATATTCTTATTATGCTTTTGACTTATAATCTTATCAATTCCTATGAATCATTAGATATAATAATAAAATCTCTATATTTCTCATCAGTTATTATAGGTATTATAGGCTTTTTTCAATATTTCAATATGGACTTTTTTGCATCGCCTTTGGGTAAAGATTTAATCGTACCGCCACAATATGCAGGAATGAGGCAGGGGCTTAAATTTACCTTAGGAGAAAGAGCAGTTTATGGAACATTATATCATACGAATTATATGGGAAGTTTTACTGCTATACTATTTATGATGACAATCAGCCTTGCCATGTTAAATAAAAATAAGGTTTTAAAGGTAGTCTTTTCAGCATTATCGGTTTTATTTTTCTTCGATTTAATTGCCTGCCATTCAAGAGCAGGTATTGTTGGTATAGCCTTTTCCCTAATTATTTTAATGGTTATTTTCAGAGGCTATATAATAAAGCACTACAAGATATTCGCTGCTATATTTATTGGCTCAGTTGTACTAATATTTGCAGCAAACAAAATGTGGAATAATTATTTGTTTAATAAAATTGGTACTCTTTTTACTGATACCCAGAAACTTGTTTCAGAAAAGGATAAAGACAATCATCTTTTAAAAGATTTAAAATGCGAAGGAAACAGGCTGAAAGTAGCGTATAATAATATTACTCTTTATGTAGAGTTAAATGATAACGGACTTAAAATGTTTGATGAAAAGAATAATATATTAGACTGGACAATAGATGGAACCAATGGCAAATTAGATATTGAAGATAACAGGTATAAGGATAAAATGATATATTTTGGTCTTTACAACAATAAACCTGTAGTTCAATTTCAGATAGGCACTGCTAAACTAAATATTGTAAAAGTAAATGATAAATATAAAATACTTAGGAAAGAAAACGAATATTATGATATAACAAATATAGAAAAGATAGGGTTTGAAGGCAAAGAGTCCTTAGGTTCTGCAAGGGGTTATATCTGGTCAAGAACTCTTCCGCTTATAAAAAAGAGGCCGCTTTTTGGCTACGGACCTGATAATTTTGCAATCTACTTTCCTCAAAACGATGTTGTAGGAAAGATAAATGCCTATGGAGATGCCTATATGCTCGTTGACAAGGCGCATAATATGTATCTTCAAACTTTGGTCAATACAGGCTTTATTTCCTTGATATCACTAATTGCAATATTATTGCTTTATATTATGCAGTGCTTTAAAATATATATTAGAGCTAAGCTTGACACGAATTATGAGATTATAGGAGTTTCAATATTTTTAGGTCTTATATCTTACCTTGCTGCAGGACTTTTTAACGACAGTGTAATTTCTGTCGCCCCGATTTTCTGGGTACTTCTTGGAGCAGGGTTTGCAGTAAACGCTAAGATAGAGGAGAGAAAGGGAATGGAGGTTTAAAATGAAGGGAATAATACTTGCGGGAGGTTCTGGGACAAGGTTATATCCAATTACAAAATCAATATCAAAACAGATTGTGCCTATATATGACAAGCCTATGATATATTATCCTCTTTCTGTTTTAATGCTTGCAGGGATAAGAGATATACTTATTATATCAACAAAAAGGGATGTGCCTGTTTTCAGAGAACTTCTTGAAGACGGGCAAAAACTTGGAATGAGCTTTACTTATGCAGTACAGGAAAAACCAAACGGTCTTGCAGAAGCATTTATTATTGGACAAGACTTTATTGGCAATGATAATGTTGCTATGATTCTTGGAGATAATATCTTCTGGGGGCATAATTTTACTCAAAACTTAAAAGAAGCTGCTTCAATAAAAAAAGGTGCAGTTATATTCGGCTATTATGTAAGCGACCCAAGAGCTTATGGCGTTGTTGAGTTTGATGATAAGGGAAAAGTATTATCAATAGAGGAAAAACCAGAAAATCCCAAGTCAAATTATGCTGTGCCAGGACTGTATTTTTATGACAATACCGTATCTGAAAAAGCAAAGAGCCTAAAGCCCTCAAAGAGAGGAGAACTTGAAATAACAGATCTTAATAAGCTTTATATGCAGGAAGGAACGCTGAAAGTAAACCTGCTTGGAAGAGGAATGGCTTGGCTTGATACAGGTACACACGATTCAATGCTTGACGCTTCAAACTTCGTTGCAGCCGTACAAAAAAGGCAGGGGGCATATATAGCATCTATTGAAGAGATAGCATATAGAAATGGGTGGATTACAAGTGAGCAATTAATATTAATTGCACAACAATATTTTAAAACAAATTATGGTAAATACTTAATGCAATTATTAGATGATAGGTACAATAATAATGAAATTAGTGAGGTAGCAGCATCTGATAAATAATCATTAGGGGTGGTTTTTTGAAAATACTTATAACAGGTGCTAATGGACAATTAGGAAGGGAACTAGTGGATATATTTAAGCAAAATTATAATAAATATGAAATAATTCCTTTCACATCAAAAGATTTGAATATTATTAATTATGATGAGGTAAATAAATGCTTAATTGAAATTAAACCCAATATTGTTATAAATTGTGCAGCATATAATAAAGTTGATGATTGTGAGGAAAATATCGATTATGCCTTTAAAGTAAATTCAATTGGTCCTAAAAACATTGCAATTATAACTAAAAAAATTAACGCAAAAATAATTCATTTTTCTACTGACTATGTATTTGATGGTAACAACAATATTCCATATAAAGAGATTGATTATCCTTTACCTATAAATATATATGGTAAAACAAAAGTTCTTAGTGAAGAATATATTAAAAACTATAATGATAAACACTTTATTTTTAGAACATCATGGATGTTTAGCAAATATGGAAACAACTTTGTAAAAAGAATAATTAATCTATCAATAAATAATAATGAATTAAAGGTTGTTAATGATCAGATTGGAAGTCCTACAAGTGCTCGTGATTTAGCTAAACATGTAATAAAATTAGTTGGAACAGATTATTATGGATTATATCATTGTAGTGGTAAAGGACAATGTAGTTGGTATGAGTTAGCCAAAAGAACTATTGAATTAATGAATATAAATTGCAATATTATACCAATAGATTCAAAATGTTTTATTAATAAAGCAAACAGGCCAAAGTTTTCAGTATTAGATAACATGATGCTAAGATGTACTATTGGAGATGATATGAATTATTGGGGAGATGCATTAGAAGAGGTTATAAGAGAAATAAAATAATAAAAACTAAAGGAGAGAAATATTATGGCAATTCAATTATTTGTTCCTACTTTTCGAGTAGATGAATGTTTAGAAGAAATAAGAGTATGCTTAGAAAAAGGGTGGACAGGCTTAGGTTTTAAAACTGTTGAATTTGAAGAAAGATGGAAGGAATATACAGGATTAAATAATGCTCATTTTTTAAATTCAGCTACAGCGGGGTTACATTTAGCAGTTAAAATTTTAAAAATGAAAAATAATTGGCAGGATGGAGATGAGATCATATCAACGCCATTAACATTTGTTTCAACAAATCATGCAATTATGTATGAAAATCTTAAAGTAGTTTTTGCTGATGTAGATGAATTTTTATGCTTAGATCCTATAGATGTTGAGAAAAAAATTACAAACAAAACAAAGGCAATAATGTTTGTTGGACTAGGCGGAAATACTGGACAATTATATAAAATTATTGAATTATGTAAGAAATATGATTTAAAACTAATACTTGATGCTGCTCATATGTCTGGAACAAGATATAATGGGCATGTTGTAGGAAAGGATGCAGATGTTGTAGTATATTCATTTCAGGCGGTAAAAAATTTACCAACAGCTGACTCAGGTATGATATGTTTTAAAGAAAAAGAAGACGATGAACTGTGTAGGAAGCTTACATGGTTAGGCATAAATAAAGATACTTATGCTCGTTCCAACGATAAAGGGGCTTATAAATGGAAATATGATGTTGAATATTTGGGATATAAAGATCATGGCAATTCCATTATGGCAGCTATCGGGTTAGTTCAATTAAAATATTTAGATCAAGATAATGCATATAGAAGACAGTTGGCAAAATGGTATGATGAGAATTTTAAACCTTATTCAGATAAGATAAAACCAATTCCTGTTGCAGAAGGCTGTGAATCATCAAGACATCTTTATATAATTGAAGTTGAAAATAGAGATGAATTGTTACTTGCATTAAATGAAAGTGAAATCTATCCAGGTGTTCATTATCGTGATAATACAGAATATGAAATGTATTCTTATGCGAAGGGAACTTGCCCAAATGCACACAGATTAAGTGAAAGAATCATATCATTGCCAATGCATCTAAGACTAAGAAATAATGATATTGATTATATTTCAAGGAAAATTATAGAATATGCAAAATAAATATATATAAAATTGGAGGTATTAATGAATCATAATTATTTTTTTAAAATACAAGAAAATCTAAAATTATTACCAATAACTAAAGAACATTTAGAACTAATCAGAAATTGGAGAAATAATGATGAAATAAGAAAATGTTTCATTAATCAGCAAATAATTACAAAAGAACAGCAAATAATATGGTATGAAAAATATTTACAAAAAGATAACGATATTATGTTTATAATAGAATATAATGAAAAGCCTATTGGAACAGTTGCTTTATACAATATCGACTATACAATAAAAAGAGCTGAGTTCGGTAGAATAATAATAGGTGATATTCATGTTAGAGGATTAGGAATAGGTAGAAGAGTTACAAATTCTCTTTGCCAATTTGGTTTTAATGTTTTAAATTTAAATAGTATATATTTGTCTGTATTTAAGGATAATATTTATGCAATAAATATATATAAATCAGTTGGATTTATTATTGAAAAAGATTTAGAAGAAGAAAATCTTTATATAATGAAATTTTCTAAGGAAAGTGAAAAAAATGTTTAAGACAAGAGTATTAGCTTTCTGCTTAAAAGAAATACCTTCAGCGAAGATAGGAGTTATTAATGTTCTTAAATATTTAGATTCAACAAATAGAATACAGTTTAAATTCAAAGAAACATTAAATATAACAAAAATAGATGTAGCTGAAGCGGATGTAGTTATTTGTATTAGAGGTTCGGAAAAATTAGAGTATGATATAATTAAACAATGTAAAAAATTAAATAAATATCTTATTTATTTTTTAGATGATGATTTGTTAAATGTTCCTACCATTGTAAAATCTTCAGTTTACTATAGAAATAAAGAAATTATTAATTTAATTATAAATATTATGAAAGAATGTAATTGTTTATGGACAACCAATCATAATATTGAGAAAAAATATAAGAAATATTTTTTGAAGACAGCAGTTATTAATGCTCCTTACGAAGTAATGGAGAATATTGATAATTGTAAGCAATTAAATAGGAATAGTATTGTTATAGGGTTTGCTGGTGGTATTGATCATAGTGAATTATTAGATAAAATACTTGATGGTGTTATTAATGAAATTTTAGCGAAATATAAAGAGAGAGTCAAATTTGAATTTTTTGGTGCTAGACCCAAATTAATAGATAAATATAAATTAAATTATATACCATATACGAATGATTATTATTTATATAAGCAGATGATTATTAATAGAAAATGGGATATAGCATTAGCACCATTAGAAAATACAGAATTTAATTCATGTAAATATTTCAATAAATTTTTAGAATATAGTTCAATTGGCATAGCAGGCATATATTCAAATGTAGAACCATATATATTTGTTGTTAAACATAATGAAAATGGTTTATTATCTAATAATACCAAAGAAAGTTGGGTAAATAATATATCATATTTAATCGAAAATCCTTCGAATATTAAGAACATATCATTAAAAGCAAAAGAAACCATAAAAAGTAACTTCAATATTTTAAAAATTTCAGAACAATTAATAAGCTCAATACCTGAAGTTGTTAATTATAAGGCACCACAATGCTCAATTAAAGAAATAAAAGGAATTGGGAATAAAAATAATAAAAACTATTTTCTCTTTAAATTAATTTCTTTAATTAAAAGAGAAAAATTTAAAACTTTTTCATATATATTTTTTAAAATATTAGATAAAATAAAAATTTATTAGTGGAGCTGATAAACTTTGAATTATTTAAAAAAATATTTTAATAATGTTTATAAAGGTCGATATATATTAATTAATCTAGTAAAGCAGGATTTAAAAAATAAGTATAGAAATTCGATATTAGGTTTTGCCTGGACTTTTCTTACTCCTTTAGGATTAGTTTTAATTATAGGTTCAGTTTATTCAATCGTATTCGGACAACCGATGAAAGAGTTTATACCTTTTTTGTTTTCTGGGCTTATTCCTTGGATTTATTTAAGTAGTTGTGCTGAAGGGGGTACAACTTCATTAATTATTGCTCAAGGATATATTAAACAGACTCAAACACCAATTGAAATATTCCCAATAAGAATTGCATTAGTATCTTTTGTTAATTTGTTATTTTCAATAATTGCTTTTTTTTTGGTTTATATTTTTATTAAACCAGAAAAGATAAGTTTGAATATGATTACTTTAATACCAGCATTGTTAGTTATGTTAATTTTTGGTTGCATGTGGGCTACATTAGTTTCAGTTATTAATGTTTATATAAGAGATTTTGCGCCTTTACAGTCTTTATTATTGCAAGCTCTTTTTTATATTACGCCAATAATATATCCACCTAAAATTTTAGCGAGCAAAAATTATGAATGGGTATATTTATTGAATCCATTATATTATTTACTTGAAGTAATAAGAAGAAGCATATTAGGAGAAAAAATTTTAAATAACAATATATGGGCTATAAGTATTTTTATAATTATTTTTTCGATGTTACTTTCAATTTATATAATAGAAAAAGTAGGTAGAAAAATAACTTTTAAACTTTAGGAGAATTAATTATGAGCTATATTATATTAAAAAATGTAAATTTAATATATGATTTGCAGAATGAATTTAAAATTAAGGATGTAATTTTAAAAAATAATAAAATAAATAATAGTTTAATTAATAATAAAAAAATACATGCATTAAAAAATATTAACTTAGAAATTAAAGAAGGAGATAGAATAGGAATAATAGGACATAATGGAGCTGGAAAAAGTTCATTTTTAAAACTGGTAGCTGGCATTTATCCACCAACTACTGGAAATATTAGTGTAAATGGTAGAATAGCATGCCTATTTGAATTGGCTACAGGATTTGAAATGGAAGCGACTGGATGGGATAATATTTTTTTAAGAGGATTAATGTTAGGAGAAACTCCTAAAAGTATAAGTAAAAAAGCTAAAGAGATAGCAGAATTTAGCGAACTTGGGGAATATCTTAATATTCCAGTAAAATATTATTCTTCTGGTATGTTTGTTAGGCTTGCATTTTCGATTTCTACTGCTATTGAACCTGAAATATTATTATTAGATGAAGTTGTTGCTGCTGGAGATGCAGCTTTTTTAAAAAAAGCTCAAAAAAGAATGTTAGAGCTAATTGATAATGTAAAAATATTGATTTTTGTTACACATGATATGAACTCTTTAAATAAATTCTGTAATAAATGTATTTGGTTAGATAACGGCGAAATTAAGATGATAGGTAAAACAGATGAAGTTTCCCAAATTTACATAAAACGAAGTATTTATTAGGGGGGTAAGATATGCTGTCTGTTATATTAAGCTGTTTTGGAAGATATGAACTAATCGAAAATAGTTTTTCAACACTTTTAAATGAATTAGAAAAAATAAGAGATGAAATTGAATTAATAGTTGTTTTAGATAATAAAATTTTTTTTAGAGCACCAATTGTTCAAAGTTTAAAGATACGATTTAATAATTGTAATATTTTTTTTATGGATGAGGAAACTAATTTGCCTTCAAAATTATTTAACAAAGGCATACAAGAAGCAAAAAATGAATATTTAATTTTTATTTGGCCAGGATGTGATTTTGTAGCAGAAGATTTTAATGCAGTGAAGACAATGTTATATAATAAGAATGATAGAAAAGATGTTTATTACATAAAAAGAGAAAAACATGACAGCTTATCTTTTTATCCTCCAGAGACTTTACAATATGGATGGAATCAATGTTTAAAAGTATATGAATTAAATGATTTATTAATAAGAAAGACAGCTTTTGATCTAATTGGTGGATTTGATGAAAGTAAACTATTACAAAAGTATTCTGATTGGGATTTTATACTTAGATTAACAAGAAATTATATATTGTTTGAAATTCATTCTAAAAATACAATAAATGAATATAATTTTGTTAATTATCCGTATAACTATCATTATAATTTCTCAAAGGATTTAATACATAGATTTATTATTAGAAATATAAATTATAATTATGATAATACAAAAAATAGAGAAGAAGATTTTTTAAATGATATTAGCGATGATTATAAAAATACTATTAATAAAAAAATCGGATGCAGTTTTAAGGAACAACTAACAAATTATAATAAACTATACAATATAGTGATAGTCTGTGGTTATTGGGAATATATACATAATCAATTATGTTTCTATAATTTTTTTGATAAATTGTACGGAAGAGGATTTGGAACATATAAGGTTGTTTTTGATTTTATGGCTGCAACTTCAGATTTAAAGAATGCAGATTTAGTTATTTTTTCAAGGGCACGTAGTAATAATATTTTGAATCTAATAGAATATTGCAAAGATAAATCAATAAAAACCATGTATATGATAGATGATAATTGGTTATGGGTAGGGAAAGATTGGCCGGATGATTATGGAGAAATATTTAAACCAGGAAAGCCAGATTATGATAATTTTATTTATGCTATTAGTAGTGTTGATGGCGTTATGGTATATAATGATTATTTACAACAAGACATTTTAAAATATACAAACAAAGTTTATAAATTTCCTGTTAATATAAATTTAGAATTTTATAAACCTTCATATAAACAATATTATGATAAATTATTAGGAGATAATGTTATTATAGGATACACAGGCTCTTTAAGATACGATAATAGTGCATTTTTAGCACTATCAGAAGCCACAAAATATTTTAATAATTTGAAAGTATTATTATTTGGGATAATAACTGAAGAACAAAGAAAATTATTTGACGAAAAAAAAATAGTTAGTATTAATTATAGGTCTTATTTTGAATATTGTAAAATCATATCATCTATAAAACCATTAGCTTTAATTGCACCTTTAGATAAAAAAAGAACATCTATGTCGAAGTGTCCTAATAAATATCTGGAATTTTCTGCAGTTGGAAGTGTAGGGATATATTCAGATGTTTATCCTTATAGTTATTATGTTAAGGATCAAATTAATGGATTGCTTGTTAAAAATAATGTTTTAAATGAATGGTTACAAAAGATATGTATGGTAATAGAAAACCCTAAATTATCTCAAAAAATAGTTTTAAATAGTAAAAATGATGTATTAAATAATTTTTCTACTGATAAGGTCATAGAAGATTTCATTAGTTTATTAAATAATATAATTTTAAATTGATTAGGAGAGTTAATAATGATTAATGTGGGATTAATGTCTCATTCATCCTCAGCAACTGGAGCTGAAAAGATGTTATTAAATTTAGCAATATTGCTAAAAAATGAAGAAATGATTAAGCCAATATTGTTTATACCACAAAATGGAGATGGCTCATTAATTGAATTAGCAATTAAAAATAAATTGGATTATGAAATAATTCCAGCAAGTAAGTGGTATGTGTATGTGGACTTTAACCGAGATGTTTTTAAAGAATTTTGTAATAATAATATAGATAACTTAAAATTGGTTAAAGAAAAAATTTTAGAAAATAATATTGATATAATTATAAATAATACTTTAACTAATATTATATACTTACTTGCTGCTGTAGAATTAAATTTGCCGGTTATAACTTGGGTTCATGGAATTTTAGATTCATATATGATTAATGCGAATTCATATTTTAGGCTATTAATTGATAGGATAGTGTTAGAATTAAGTGATAAGGTTGTATTTTGTTCTAATTGGACAAAGAATTATTATGAAGGATTTTTCTTAAATTATAAAAATAAAGAAAAATTTATTACTATATATAATTGGACATATGAGCCAAGCACAGATTACGAAACAAAAAGTTATATCAATGAAAATATATTTGTTTGTTTAAATACTTTTGATCATAATAAAGGTATTAATACTCTAATTGAAGCAGCCGAAATATTAAAGAAAAGTAATTATAATTTTAAAGTTTACTTATTTGGAGATGGACAAGAAAAAATAAACTTGAAAAAATTTGTAACACAAAAAGAATTAAATAATTATATTTTGTTTAATGATAGAACAAATGATATTTCAAATGTATATAATAAATGCTTAGCATTAATACAGCCAAGTTATATAGAGTCATTTGGGATGACAATTATTGAAGCTATGGCACACAAAAAACCTGTTATTTCTGCAAAATCTGGTGGACCAGAAGAAATAATTGTTGATAATGTTTGCGGTTTTTTAATTGATGTCGGAGATAAACATCAGTTGGCTGAAAAAATGGAGTATTTATTAAATAACCAAGATAAGGCAAAACAATTAGGGAATAAAGGATATGATATATATAAAAAAAGGTTTTCTCCTAACGGGGCAAAGGATTTGTTTATAAATTTAATAAAAGATGTTTATCAAAAATTTTCTGGATATAGCAGTGAGAAGTTGGTTTTATATGATTTGTTGAATTTTTTTATTAGACATAATTATTATTCTAATAAAAATGAAATTAAAGAAGAACATAAAATTAATAAAAACAATGCTGAGGATGAAAAAGAAAATATAAATAATGATATTGATTTTTCTAATCTTATACCATCAAGAAGAATAAGAAATAATAAGAAGTATAAAATTTTAATTTATAACGATGAGATTAGTAAAATAAGTATTATTATAGGAACTCATTTTAAAAGGTGTAAAGGGTTAATTAAATTAAATATAAAAACGAAAGATAGTAATTATATAATTAGAAGTACAATATTAAATCTTGAACATATAGATGATAATCAATTAGTTACTTTTAATTTTGATACTATAAAATATGTTAAAGGAAAATATTTTATATTTGAATTTGAATTATTCTATTTATCTGATAATAAAATTTCTATCTATGAATATAAAGTAACTTCAAATAAAATTCTAAATAAATTAGTTAATAAAAAATTATTTTGTATAATTGAATAAAAGGGATGAAATAAATATGAGTAATTATATAAAAGTAGAATTAGGTTGTGGACAAACTAAAACACCAGGGTTCATAGGTATTGATAGATATGAGTTAGATGGTGTAGATATTGTAGCAGATTTAAACAAAGGAATTCCATTAGAAGATAATAGTGTAGATTTGATACTTGCCATACATTCGCTTGAACATTTAGATAATTTAGATAATATAATGAAAGAAATTTATAGAGTTTGTAAACATAAAGCACTCGTATGTATAGTTGCTCCATATTCTAATACTTTACTTAATATGTCTAATCCATATCATAAAATTGTTTTTAATGAACATACATTTAGGTTTTATACGAAAATTAAAACAAACAATTTTATTGATAATGAAGAATATTTCTTCCCTAATTCACCTTATTGGGGATTAAGAGGTAGCGATAATAGTAATTTAAATATAGATATAAGATGTATTAATATTGAATTTTTTTATTTTCCAGAATATGAATTAATGTCGAATGAGGAACAGAGAAAATTAAGAAGGCATCAATTTGATATATGTGATGAAATAATGTATCATTTATTAATTGTGAAAAAGGAAATAAATAATACAGAAATTAAAGAAATCATTGAGAATGGTTTATTTGAACCACAGCATATTACTAAACGAAAAAATGAATTAGAAATTAAAAAACAAAATCAAAAAATTGAAAGTAAAATAAATATAATAAAAAAGCTAGAAGAAGAAAATTTATCTTTAAAAGAACAATTAAGTAAACAAATTGAAGTAAATGAAAAATTACATAATAAATTTGTTGAATGTAGCAATCAAATAAAAAACTTGAAAGATATTATACAAGAAAAAGATTTTTTATTAAGTAAGATTAATAACAGTTTAGAAGATAAAAACAATAAAATAAAGCAATTGGAAAAAAATTTAGTTGAAAAAGATATTTTAAATAAGAGTTTAATTTATAAAAATAATGAAATAATAGATAAATTTAAAGTTTGGTCAGATGAATTAAGAATTATTACTAAAAGAAAAGCATATTATTTTGGTAATTATTTTGACAATTTTAAAAAGTTTAATGTAATTTTTGATATAACTGATAAAGAGTTTATAGAAAAAATGATTTTATTTGATTATTTTAATAAAAAAGGATATAGATTAAAGTTTACAGATTATATTCCTTATAATACATATTTAGAATACAAAATATTATTGAAATCTAATTATAATAAAATGTGTATATATTTAATTAGCAATATAGAATCTAATATTTTTGTAGAATTTGTAAAAGAAAATACAATAATATATCAAAATATAGTTAAAATTAAAGAAGATGGTAAAATAGAAATTGATATTCCGAGTATTGAAGGAGAATGCTTTGTACGATTTAAAGTAATGAATTCTTTTGAGTTAATAAGAATTTTAGAATGGTATAAATTATGTTATAAATTTAAAACTAAAACAAAGCTATCTTACTACTTATTATAAGAAATTTTAAGGTTAAAATGTTATAATAATAAAATATAAAAAGGGTGGTACTAAATTATGAAAACCTATCTTGTTACAGGCGGAGCAGGCTTTATAGGCTCTAATTTTATAATCTATATGCTTAAAAAATATAGCGATATAAATATAATAAATCTTGATAAACTAACCTATGCAGGAAATTTAGAAAACCTTAAAGAAGTTGAAGATAATAAAAATTATAAATTTATACAAGGAGATATATGCGACAGCAAGCTCCTAGATGAAATATTTGTTAAATATGATATAGATTATGTAGTAAATTTTGCAGCAGAATCTCATGTTGACAGGAGCATTGAAGATCCTGAAATATTTGTTAAGACCAATGTCTTAGGTACATTAAATCTTTTAAATATATCCAAAAAGCATTGGGAAACAAAAGATGGATTTAAAGAAGGCAAAAAATTTCTGCAGGTTTCAACCGATGAGGTTTATGGTTCCTTAGGAAAAACAGGGTACTTTACAGAAACAACCCCCCTTGACCCTCACAGCCCCTATTCTGCAAGCAAGGCAAGTGCAGATTTAATGGTTAAGGCATATTTTGACACATATAAAATGCCTGTTAATATTACAAGATGTTCCAATAATTACGGGCCGTACCAGTTCCCTGAAAAACTTATTCCTCTTATGATAAACAACTGCTTAAATAAAAAACCCCTTCCTGTGTATGGAGACGGGCTCAATATTAGGGATTGGCTTTATGTTAAAGATCACTGCAGGGCAATAGATATGGTTATAAGTAAAGGAAGAATAGGTGAAGTATATAATATAGGAGGGCATAACGAGAGAACTAATATTCATATTGTTAAAACTATAATTGAATTTGTAAATAAAAATGTAGAAGCATCTGTTAATGAAGAGTTAATAAAATTTGTTGAAGACAGGAAAGGTCATGATAGAAGGTATGGCATTGATCCTAAAAAGATAAAAGAAGAGTTAGGCTGGGAACCTGAAACAAAATTTGAAGATGGAATTGTTATGACAATCAAGTGGTATCTTAATAATAAGCAGTGGATGGACAAGGTTACATCGGGTGAATATAAAAACTACTATGAAAAGATGTATGAAGGAAGATGCTAAAATGGGTAAGTTTAAATTCGTAAAAACAGAAATAGATGGACTTGTTGTAATTGAGCCTTCTGTCTTTGGCGATGAGAGAGGGTATTTCATGGAAACCTACAATTACAACGATTTTAAAGACGGTGGAATAGATGTAACATTTGTTCAAGATAATCAATCAAAATCAAAAAAAGGTGTTTTAAGAGGGCTTCATTTTCAAAAAAAATATCCCCAGGGTAAACTTGTAAGGGTTACAAAGGGTGAGGTATTTGATGTTGCAGTGGATTTAAGAAAAAATTCAAGTACCTTTGGAAAATGGTATGGAGTTTACTTAAGCGAAGAAAACAAAAAAATGTTTTATATCCCTGAAGGCTTTGCCCATGGATTTTTAGTTTTATCTGATGAGGCTGAATTTGTATATAAATGTACGGACTTTTACCATCCTGAAGATGAAGGCGGAATTATATGGAATGATAAGGATATATCTATTAACTGGCCGACAGATAAAGTTTATAATTTAATAATTTCTGAAAAGGATAAAAAGTGGGCAGGCTTTAAACAATATTGCGAGGGTGAGTAATATAGTTACTATAATAATACCAAATTATAATAATATTGAGCTGCTGAAAAAAACCTTAAATTCTATTTATAAGTATTATAACGATATAAAAACTATTGTTGTCGATAACAATTCAAAAGAAGATGTACAAAAAATAATAAAATGTTTTAAAAATGTAGAGTTTATAAAGCTTGATAAAAACTATGGCTTTGCAAAAGCGGTAAATGAGGGAATAAAATCATCAGACAGCGAATTTGTCGTACTATTAAATAACGATGTAGAAGTTGAAAAAGGATGGCTTGAAAATTTATTAGCATTAATAAAAAAAGATGAAAAAATATTCTCTGTATCAAGTAAGATGATTCAATATAACGACAGGACAAAGATAGACGATGCAGGGGATGAATACACAATATTAGGT
>JAOADY010000067.1 GCA_026417075.1 Caloramator sp. | reverse complement strand
GGCAGTACCTACTGGGATACAGAAGCCTATTGCTTGTACTTCTATTTGGGAACAAGAAAGCCGGAGATTGCAAAGAATCTTTTAGTATATCGCCATAATCAGCTTGAAAAAGCCATAGAGAATGCAGCCAAGCTGGGCCTGAAGGGTGCCCTTTACCCAATGGTCACCATGAACGGTGAAGAATGCCATAACGAATGGGAGATAACCTTTGAAGAAATCCATAGAAATGCAGCTATATCCTATGCTATATACAACTATGTAAGGTATACAGGAGATGAAGAATATTTATCTGATTATGGATTTGAGGTTTTAGTTGAAATAAGCCGTTTTTGGGAATCTAGAGTAAATTATAATCCTTTAAAGGATAAATACATGATACTTGGTGTTACAGGCCCTAACGAATATGAAAACAACGTTAATAACAACTGGTATACCAATACAATGGCTTCCTGGAATCTTTCCTATACTTTAAAAGTATGTGAAATTTTAAAAGAAAAATATCCTGATAAATATGAATTGCTTAAGAATAAACTTAAACTACAAGACTCAGAACTTGTAAAATGGCAAGATATAATCAATAAAATGTATTACCCTTACGTTGAATCGCTTAAAATATTCGAACAACAAGATGGATACATGGATAAAGAGCAAAAACTGGTATCTGAACTTTCAAAGGATGACCTGCCTTTAAATCAAAACTGGTCATGGGATAGAATATTAAGATCATGTTTTATAAAACAGGCTGATGTTATTCAAGGTATATACTTTTTAAATGAAAGATATGATTTAGATACTATAAAACGCAATTTCGATTTTTATGAACCTAGAACAGTACACGAATCATCTCTTTCAGCCTGCATATATTCTATTATAGCAAGCCAAATAGGATATCATGATAAAGCTTATGAATTATTTTTAAGAAGCTCAAGGCTCGATCTTGATAATTATAATAACGATACAAATGATGGCCTTCACATAACAAGTATGGCTGGAACTTGGATGGCAATAACCCAAGGTTTTGGAGGAATGAAAGTTATTGATAATACACTATGCTTTAGACCCTATGTACCATCAAAATGGAAATCCTATTCTTTCAAAATACTTTTCAGAGATCATCTTTTAAAAATAGATGTAAAAAAAGATAATATTACTATATATCAAGAAAGAGGAAATGAATTTATTATTAAAGTTTTTGACGATGAATATACTGTTCCTCAAAACGGTTCAGTAATAATAAAAAAATAAATTATTGGAGGGAAACATCGTGGAACACAACAATCTTCCTAAAGTAGCTTATTTTTCAATGGAATACGGTCTTGATACATCAATGAAAACCTATGCAGGAGGTCTTGGTATTTTAGCAGGAGATTATATTAAAGGTGCAAAGGATCATAATTTTCCTATTATACCAATAGGTATAAAATGGAAACAAGGTTATACAGATCAAAAAATTGACGAAAATGGGAAACCCTATGACACATATCACAACTATGAATATGATTTTCTTGAAGATACAGGCATTAAGGTTACTGTAAACATTAGAAAAAGAAATGTTGTTTGTAAAGTATGGAAAGTTGATAAATTTGGAAACGTTCCTTTATATCTTCTTGATACAGATATACCTGAAAATGAAGACAAATGGATTACAGGGCAACTTTACGGATGGTTCAAGGAAGAAAGAATAGCTCAAGAGATGGTTCTTGGTATTGGAGGAATAAAAGCGCTAAGGGCTCTTGGATTAAATGTAGATGTTTATCATTTTAATGAAGGTCATGCCGTATTTGCAGCATTAGAGCTTATAAGAGAAAAAATGGATAGAGGATTGTCCTTTGAAGATGCTTTAAATGAAACAAGAAAAGAAGTTGTCTTTACAACTCACACACCTGTAATAGAAGGAAATGAATCCCATACATTAGACAGCCTTATGTATATGGGAGCAAACAATGGTCTTTCCTTAGATCAAATGTTAAGATTGGGTGGAGATCCTTTTAATATGACCGTAGCTGCTCTTAGAACATCAAGAATTTCTAACGCAGTTGCAAAACTTCATGAAATAACTGCAAATAAAATGTGGAAGCATATCGAAGATAAATCTAATATAATAGGTATTACTAACGCTATTCATATACCTACATGGGTTGACGAAAATATGATTAGTGCAGCAAAAGGAAATGGAGATTTATGGGAATGTCATATGAAAAACAAAAAAGAACTTATTGATTTTGTATATAAAAGGAATGGAGTTAAACTCGATAGCGATGTTCTTTTAATTGGTTTTTCAAGACGCGCCGCTCCATATAAGAGAAGCAATTTTATATTTTCTGATGTAAACGTTATTGAGCCACTTCTTAAAAACAAGAAAATTCAAATGGTTTATTCCGGTAAAGCTCATCCTTTAGATGACACCGGTAAAAAAATAATTGAAAACATTGTATCTATTTCAAAAAAATATCCTGATTCAGTAGTTTTTCTAGAAAACTATGATATGACAATCGGCAAAATGCTTACAAGAGGATCTGACGTATGGCTCAACAATCCAAGAAGACCAAAGGAAGCAAGCGGAACATCTGGAATGAAAGCAGCAATGAATGGAGTTTTAAATTTAAGCACCTTAGACGGATGGTGGCCTGAAGCTTGTAATCATGGCGTAAATGGATGGCAGTTTGGAAATGGATTTGAAAGTGAAAACGAGCAGGAACTTGATAAAAACGATCTTGCTGGTTTATATGAAGTTTTATTAAACGAAGTAATACCTACTTACTATAATAACAGGGAAAAATGGATTGAAATGATGAAAAACAGCATATTAAGCACGATAGATTATTTCTCTGTTAAAAGAATGCTCGAGGAATATTTTGAAAAAATGTATATGATTTAAATTTAAATTTACCTGAAACAGAAAAAATTCTGTTTCAGGTTTTAATATTGAAATCGGGGGGATAAAGTGAAAAAAAAATTATTCTGTCTTCTATTATCACTGTTTTTATTATTTTCAAGCCTTACCGGCTGTAACTATAAAGATATTTTTAATAGCAACAGCTATAAAAATAGAACTTTTTCAAACAGAGACATAATTTATTTTATAATGACAGACAGATTCTGCAATGGAGATACCTCAAACGATTATAATGTAAACAAAAACGACCCCTTTTCTTATCATGGAGGAGATTTTAAAGGGATAATATCAAAGCTCGATTACATAAAGTCCTTAGGCACAACTGCAATTTGGATAACACCTGTAGTTGAAAATGAGGATAAGGGTTATCATGGATATTGGGCAAAGGATTTTACAAAGGTAGATCCTCATCTTGGAAGTATGGACGACCTTAAAAATCTTGTTAAAGAAGCCCATAAAAGAGATATAAAAGTAATAGTAGATTATGTAGTAAATCATACCGGCCATAATTCTCCTTATCTTACTGATGGAAAACATGAAGGCTGGTTTCATCCTAAGATGGATATATCAAATTATGATGACCCTAAGGAATGTGAAAACGGGTGGCTCTCCAACCTTCCCGATTTAAATCAAGAAAATCCAAAAGTTAAGAAGTTTTTAATAAATAATGCTCTTTGGTGGATTAAAGAAACAAAAATAGACGGTATGAGGCTTGATACTGTAAAGCACGTTCCTAAAAGCTTTTGGAGAGAATTTACAAAAGCAATAAAGGAAAAATATCCAAATTTCTATTTTTTAGGTGAGGTATGGAGCGGAAATCCTGTATTTCTTGAGCAGTATAACGAATGCGGAATAGATGGTTTAACAGACTACCCTCTTTATTATGGTATAAAATCAACCTTTAAGCCGCTTGGTCTAACCGATGGACTTATAAGCGCAATTCAGCAGAGGGATACCTATTTAAAACCAGAATTAAACGGAATATTTATAGATAATCACGACAACAAAAGATTTATTACTGATATTTCAGAAAACAAAGAGGATTATTTAAAGCTCGCACTATCCTTCATTATGACCTATCCTTCAATACCTGTTATTTATTATGGTACTGAAATAGCTATGGAGGGAGATTCTGATCCCGATAACAGACGTGATATGGAATGGGATAAAACATCAAATTCTAATATACTAAACTTTTACAAAAAACTTACTGAAATTAAAAATAGTAATTCTGCCTTTGCTTCTAATAATTTTAAACTGCTAAACTATGATTCTAATTTTCTATCCTATTCGAGGTGGGATAATAAGAATAATATAGTTGTCGTTATGAATGTACAAGATACAAATTATAAGATTTCAGTTGATACACAGCAAAATGATGGAGAATATACTGATTTACTAACTAATAAAACTTATAAATCAGAAAGCGGAAAGCTTAACTTTGAATTAAAACCCTTTGAATTTTTAATACTTAAAAAAGCAAATTAAAATATGGGCACCCATAGGTGTCCATTAAATTTTAAAAAAATTTTATATATCCTTAGAGTCCATGATACTGCACAGCCAATCTTTTTCACTCCTTTAGAAATTCTAATCCTTGTTTCCTTGAAAATTATAGAACTTTTGGAAACTCGCTCCGCTCAAACAACCAAAAGTTCTATAATTTTTCTGCATTAACTTCGGCAAGAGCTTCTAAAATTCGCTTTATATTGTCCTTAGCAGTATCATGGGCTAATCATAATTCGAAAAATAAACTGTTTTTTATTTTAAATTTAATCATCAATATCGTGAAACAATTATATTTTACAAAAATAGATATTATATTGTAGATTCTCTTTCTATAAATTTCGTATCTACAATATAATGATTCGTAGACAAAAGCTCATTTTCAAGCTTACCAATAAGAAGCTTTGCTGCATTATAACCAAGCTCCTCTGCATTAATATCTACTGATGAAAGCGGAGGATTTTGATAAACGGCTAAAGGAGTATTATTAAAACCTACAATTGCAATTTTTTGATCTATTCTCTCATTGATGGCTTTTAAAGCTCCAAAGGCAAGTAAATCATCGGTTGTTACAACTGCAGAGGGTATCTTGTAATTTAAAATCCTATTCATAGCATCAAAACCACAGCTTTCTGTAAAATTAACTTCCTGCTCAATCATTTTATTATCAATACAAATTCCATGAACTTCAAGTGCCTTTTTATATCCTTCAAGCCTATCCTTTGACATATTAAACTGCTTAGGTCCTCCTATAAAGGCTATACTACTATGTCCTTTTTGTATTAAAGTATCCACAACCTCATACATAGCTTTAAAATTATCATTATCAACCCATAGAACTTTATTGGTATCCTCTGGTCTTCCTACAACAACAAAGGGATAGTTATTCTTTTTTAAAAATTCTATACATTTATCGTCTTTCTTTGAAGTTAATAATATAAACCCATCAACAAGTTTACTGTTGGAATAATTCTTTAAAAACTTAATTTCTTCATTTTCTTTTTTGCTGTAACTATACATTATATAGTAACCCTTTTTTTGTGCATATATGCTTATTCCAGTCATTATCTGAATAAAGAAAGGGTTTTTAAATAAGTCTTCTGAAGTATTTGGTATTATAAGTCCTATTATTTTAGTTGACCTGTTTGCAAGACTCCTTGCTATAATATTGGGATGATAATTAAGTTCTTTTATTGCCTGCTCTACTTTTAATTTAGTTTCCTTGCTTATTCTTGGACTGTCAGCTATAACTCTTGATACAGTTGATGGAGAAACTTTTGCTATTCTTGCCACATCTTTAATTGTTGCAGACACTTAAAATCAACTCCCATTTTTTTACTTTAATAAATTTTTTTAAACAATTTTTTATTATTGCATTTGTGCAATCGATTGCACAAATTAAATTATAGACTATATTTGCTGAATTGTCAAACTATATTAAATAATCATTTTTCTATGTATTATACATCATTTTATAAGAAATTTAAAGACACTTTGCACTTATTATTAACTTATATTGCCATAAAATATAGAAACCTGTAAACAGGTTTCTATTCTAAATTTATATACTCTTTGCTAACCCACTGGGGCATATTATTATTTACAAGATACCAACCGTTTTTTCATCATAAATTTTTACCTTTGTTCCCTTGGAAAGTTTCCCATTTATTTTTGAATCTGCTGATGGCTGTTCTCTGCAGTTTAAAATACTAGCAGTTACTACTCCTGTTTTGTGTTTTACAGTCGATATAGTGTTGATTCTCTCTTCATCCTTTGGCAGATTATTATTTAATATCTTATTTACATCATTTTTAAATTTTTGCCACTGGTTCTCATTTATAAACATCTTAGGACAGTCCTTCCCTGTAATATCATAATGTCTATATAAATCCTTTGTATTAAGTTTATATTTCTTCAAAAGATATGCAGCAAGTTCAACAGTATTTTGATAGGTTTTATTAAAATCACCATCGCTGTTTACGCACATTTCAATGCCAATAAGAAAATAATTAGGTCCAAAACTACCTTCTCTTATTTGTTCACCTGCAAGCCTATATTTATCAGCTCCTACATGAAAAGCAACCTCATCATCTGGAATGCATTGAATTATCTGATTATCATCTACTATAAAATGTGCTGAAGCCGCTCTATCTGTCGAATTAAAGTAATTTCTATTTGCTATAGCATTTGCTCCCTTACCTGTGTTTGCTGTCCAATGAATTACAATTCCTTTTATCTTTTTTAATTTTATTTTTGGTCTATTCTTATTTGTAAGAAGCATAGCTTTTATAGTAAGCATACAAACCCCTCCTCCACTTTTATAATATAATATATAATTTGTAAGAAGAGTTTGTTCTTTATATATAAGAATAAAAAATTCAATGTTAGCATTAAACTAATTATATAAAATTAATTTTCAAAATAAACTTACTAATTTTACTTAATGCTTTAATTTTATTTATATATAAATATAAAAATTTTTAAAATGTATAATTTAGCTTGCTAAAAGATTAGTTCTTCTTATTTTATTCATTAGCTTATCTTTATCAATATAATACTGATAGGAAGAATCAGTATAGGAATATACAATTCC
>JAOADY010000142.1 GCA_026417075.1 Caloramator sp. | reverse complement strand
TATAGTTGTATATGGCATAGTTCTTACCTCCGTGTTGTTTATTTGTTTGCAATTTTTATTTAACACGAATTAAGGACTTATGCCAATTTTTATTTTTTGGTAGTATTACCAATTAGACTTTTATTTTTGCATAACTAAAGTGTATAATTAATATGATAAAAAACTATTTTACATGATAAATTTAGGAGAGATGAGTATAATGGTTGTTTTGCATATTATAAGCGGAGGAGAAATAGGGGGATCTAAAAATCATCTTTTATCTATTGTAAAAAATATGAATAAAAGTAAAATTAAAAATATAGTTGTATGTTTTATTAAAGGGAGCTTATATGAAGAAGCTGTTAAAATTGGCATTGATATAAGACTTATCGAGCAGAAAAAAAGATTTGATATGAGAATTCTAAAGGATATAGAAAAAATATGCTGTGATGAGAAAATAGATATAATAAATTGTCATGGAGGCAGAGCAAACTTTATAGGATATTTCTTAATGAAAAAATATTCTGCAAAATATGTTACAACAATTCATAGCGATTATAAAGATGATTATAGGGGTAGCTTTTATAAAACGCTTATATACAGTAATGTAAATAAGTTTGTTCTAAAAGCCTTTGATTATTACATAACAGTATCTGATGAGTTTAAAGAGATGCTTATACAAAGGAATTTTAATAAAGAAAAAATATTTGTTGTTTATAATGGAATAGATTTTAATAAATCTATTCCTAAACTTAATAGAGATGATATTATTGAAAAATATGATATTCCTAAATCAAATCATTATGTTACTATGGTGGCAAGGCTTCATCCAGTTAAAGGTCATAAGGTTTTTCTTAAAGCGTGTAGCATAGTTTTAAAGAGTTTTAAAGATGTATTTTTTATACTTGTTGGGGATGGGAGTATAAAAGAGGAACTTATACAATATGCGAAAAAGCTTGAAATTTTTGACAAAGTAATTTTTGTCGGTTTTCAAAAACCCGATGAGTTTTTATATTTATCTGATTTTACTGTTCTTACATCCTACACAGAAAGTTTTCCTCTTTCAATACTTGAATCGGCATTTTATAAGAAAACCGTTATATCAACTGATGTTGGAGGCATTTCAAAGCTTATTGAAGATGGAATAAACGGATATCTTATAAAATCTGGTGATTATGAAACTCTTTCAATAAAAATTCTTTCTCTTTTAAATGATAAAAATAAAGCTTATAATTTTGGGGAACAGATTTATTATAAAGCAAAGACAAATTTTTCTATTGAAAAACTTTGTGATAAATATGAAGAAATTTACTTAAGCATAATAAATGGAGGACTTTAAAATGATAAAAGAGAAGTATCTTGGAGTTGAAGTTTGCTGTGTTAATCAAGAATCTGTACTTAACGAAGTTGAAAACATTGTTAATAAAAGGAAACCATCCTTTATTGTAGCGATTAATCCTGAAAAAATAATGAAAGCACAAAAGGATACTAACCTTTTAAATCTTTTAAATAGTGCAGACATTCAAATCCCAGATGGAATAGGAGTAGTTATAGCTTCAAGGTTAAAGGGAGGGAATATAAAAAATAGAGTTACTGGTATAGATTTAATGCAGAATATATGTAAAAAAGCATCAGAAAATGGATATAGTATTTTCTTACTTGGAGCAAAACCAGGTGTAGCAGAGAAGGCTTCTAAAATATTAATTGAAAAATATAATGGAATAAAAATAGTTGGAGTTAAAGACGGATATTTTAAGAATGATGATGAGGCAATTGAGGAAATTAAAAGGGCAAAACCTGATATACTGTTTGTCGCAATGGGTAGTCCTAAACAGGAATACTGGATTAAGAAAAATATAAATAATCTTAAAGTACCACTTTGTATGGGAATAGGGGGAAGCCTCGATGTAATATGCGGAAACATAAAAAGAGCACCGAATTGGATGTGTTCTTTAGGATTAGAATGGCTTTACAGGCTTATTAAAGAGCCTTGGCGTTTTAAGAGGATGAAAGTTCTTCCAGTGTTTTTATTTAAAGTTATTATGGGAAGGTAATGTATATGAAAAAAATTATTTTTTTTATTATATTAATAATAAGCTTGTGCTATATGAGAGTATCAGCAAAAATAGAAATGATAAATGATAGTGAATTCACAGAAATTAAAAAAAATATACAAAAAATAAATAGAAATTATAAAGATAAAATTAAAATATATTATAAAGATAAAGCAGTAGTTTTAACTTATCATCATATTAGTACAAGCAATTACAGTTTTATTACTATAAGACCTGAAAGGTTTGAAAGTGATATAGATATGCTTATAAAAGAAGGATTTAATTTTATAAGTGCTCAGCAGCTTATAAATGCAATGCAAGGGAAAGATATTCTTCCCCCTAACGCTGTTGTTATAACCTTTGATGATGGACTTGAAAGCTTTTATAAATATGCCTTTCCAGTGCTAAAAGAATATAGTGTTCCTGCAATCATGTCAATTATAACTTCAAGAACGGAGAATTATAAAGCTTTTGATGAGGAAATAAGACCTTTAAATTCTATTCAGATAAGAGAAATTTATGAAAGTGGTCTTGTTGATGTTGCTTCTCATACCCACAGCAGTCATGAATTTATATATATAAATTCCGAATTAAAACAGGGAGGAAAACTTGCATTTAAAATATTTGACAAAGAAACAAAGAAGATGGAAACAGATGAAGAATACACAAAGCGAGTAACTGAAGATTTAAATACATCAAGGGAAATAATATATAAATATATAGGAAAATATCCCGATATACTTTGTTTTCCTTTTGGACATTACGGTAAACGATCTCTAAATACAGCTAAAAACTGTGGTTTTAAATATTTTATTACTACTCAGTATGGTTATAATACATATAATTCAAAATCTATTATAATAAATAGAATCAGAGCAGGGGATAGTAATTTAACATCTGAAAAGCTCAAGGATAATATAATAAAGTGTATAAAAAGTAAATGAAGTAAAGTCTAATTATATATACGATATATTGTTATATTTACTATAATAGATGGAATAAAATCTATTTAAAAAAGGAAACTTTAATGATAATAAAATGAACATTCATAGTTTGGTATAATATACTATCTATGAATGCTCATTTTATTTATATCTAACTTTTAAATTTGAAAGTAATGAAAAATTATTTATTTTAATTTTATATGTAAAAATTAAAATAAATACGCTTAGTATTGATATTATGGTTATTTTTTGAAGAAGTTTAAAATTTTTAGATTAATAAATTCATGAAAATTTATCATATCTTCTATTTTATCGAACCCTGCTTGAGCCTGTTTTTCTCCTCCGCCACCCTTTCCGTTATAATTTTTAAGATTTTCTTTAAATAATGTTCCACAGTTTATAGAAAAACTTTCGCTGCAGCAAAATAAAATTCTTTTATCGAGTTTGGAAGAAAATATAATTATATAGTCTCCTCTTTGAAGTAAATTTTTAGCAATTCTTTGAATCTCATCAAAATTTTTATCATCATATATTTTTGAAATCAAGTTATTGTTGGTATTTTTTATTATATTAGAAACTTCAAAATTAATTAATATTTCTTTAAGACTTCTAATATCAGCTGACAGTTTTTGAATCTGTTGATCTTTTAATTTTAGCCTTTGAATTATTTCACTTTCATCAGTTGAAAGCATGTTATTTAATTTTGATATTATCTTATGCTTATTTTGAAAATCATCAAGTGCACGTTTGCCGCATTTAAAATATATTCGCGTCATTCCTTTGTATTTTTCAGATTTTAAAATTTTTACTATTCCGATTTCCCCAGTTCTATTTACATGGATACCGCAGCATGGTGTACAGTCAGTTTTCTCAATTTCAACGATTCTGATATTTTCTTTATTAGGAGGAAGCCTTCTTAAAGGGTAAGATAATGCTTCATGATAATTTGCAAAATAAGTTTTAATTTCATAATTTTTATATATACTTTCATTAACATAATTTTCAACTTTAAACAGCATTTCTTCAGATATTTCAGGAAGAGTTATATCAATTGTTGCATATTCTTCTCCAAGGTGAAAACCTGCAATTTTTCCATTATATAGTTTATTAAAAGAGGATGATAAAATATGCTCTCCTGAATGTTGCTGCATATAATCAAAACGTCTGTTAAAGTCTATTGAGCATTTAACATAATTTTCTTCAGGTGCTTTTTTAAGTATGTGATATATAATTCCGTTTTCTTCTAATAAATCCAAAACTTCTATTCCATTTATTGTTCCTTTATCTGATGGTTGACCTCCACCTTCAGGATAAAATGCTGTTTCTGAAAGTACTATAAAATATTTATCGCCTCTTTTTTCAATGCTTTCTATATTTGTTTCCCATGATGATATATATTGATTTTCATAAAAAAGTTTCTTCATTCTATCATCTCCTACAGCTTTATAATCATGTATATTTTCTATCAAAAATTATAAATAATCAATACTTTTATGAATAATAGGAAGTTTGATTTTTGTTTATAAATTATTAATAATAATTGTAAATCAAAGGAATGACATGATTTTTAATTTGAGGTATAATTTATATGAGTTTTGCTTGAAAGGGAGAATATTATGACAAAGAATAAGGGTGAAAATATACAAAAAGCAACTGTTATAGTTATGCTTGCACTTTTTTTAAGCAGAATACTTGGTTTTGTAAGAGAAATGATTGTAGCAAAAGTGTATGGAAGAAATTACATAACGGATTCTTTTATAGCGGCTTTTACAATACCAGATGTAATGTTTTACCTTCTTGTAGGTGGTGCGCTAAGTTCTGGATTTATGCCTGTATTTAATTCATACATTGCAAAGGATGACGAGGAAGGTGCTTGGGAATCTGCAAATACTTTTATTACCGTTGCAATAATTTTTATATTGATTTTTAATGTTCTTGGAATAACCTTTGCAAAGTATCTTGTACCTGTTGTCGCAAGCGGGCTTGCACAAAACAAAGATGCTCTTATATTGACAACTAAACTTACAAGAATCATGTTTTCTGCAGTAACTTTTACAGTTTTTGCTGGACTTACCAGGGGAGTTTTAAATTCCTATAAAATATTCACCTCTCCATCTATAGGGCCAGTATTATATAACATAGGAATGATTTTAGGGGCACTTTTGCTTGGGAAAAAACTTGGTATATATGGTATTTCCATAGGAGTTGTAGTTGGTGCGATAATGAATTTTGCTGTACAAGTTCCTGATTTTAAAAGAGTAGGGAAAAGATTTAAATTAGAGCTTAATACACAAAATGAAGGATATAAAAGGATGCTTCATTTGATGGTTCCTGCTATTATTGGTCTTTCAATATCTCAGGTAAATCTTGTAGTAAATCAGAATATAGCATCGGTTCTCGATGAAGGGAGCATTACAGCTTTAAGATACGCTAACAGAATAATGCTTCTTCCACTTGGAATATTTGCAATGGGTATTGCAACGACAATATTTCCTGTTTTAAATACTCAAGTAGCAAGAGGAGAATTTAGTGAATTTAAAGATACTCTATCCCTTGGATTCAGAACAGTAATGTTTATAACAATACCATCTACAGTTGGAATGATTGTTTTAAATACTCCAATAGTAAGGTTTTTATTTAGAACTGGAAGATTTACGGAATCAGATGTAAGAGTTACGGCCTTTGCCCTAGCTTTTTACAGTTTTGCAGTTGTTGGTCAGTCTGCTGTACAGATTATAACAAGAGGATTTTATTCAATACAGGATACAAAAACACCTGTTAAAATTGGAGCCCTAACGGTATTAATAAACATAGTTTTAAATCTTATATTCGTTCGTTCTAGTACTCTTGCAATTGGAGGTATTGCACTTTCATATTCAATTACAAGTATTATAAACATGATACTTTTATATAAAAAACTAAGTGAAAAGGTACATGGACTTAGAATAAACGAAGATTTAAAATCATCCATTAAATCGTCAATTGCATCTTTTATTATGGGGGGAGCTGCTTTTATAATTTCCCGGGTAATTGAATCAAAATTAGGAATAGATTCAAAGATGGTTCAAATTATCGATGTAGGTGTTTCGGTTACAGTTGCTATAATTATTTATTTTGCTGCAGCTTATGTTTTAAAGATGCCAGAGATGGATTATGTGATAGGTATATTAAAAAAGAAGATAAAAAAATAAAAGAGATTAAAAATAGCAAATTAAGAAAAGAATATTCTTTCCAAATATAAATAATTTTATTTTAAAACAGTAGCTTTTTATTTGAGAAAAATTGTATAAGATGATAAAATAAAGAATGTATGAAAATTGTCTATAGGGGGATTAAAATGAAACACAGGGGGGAAGCTTTTGTATTTATTTCTGCAACAGGATTTGCATTAATGCCTGTTTTTGCGAAACTTGCTTACAGATTTGGAGTAAATGTTTCAACAGTACTTTTTTTTAGATTTTTAATAGCAATAGCAATAATTTGGTTGTATATTTTTGTTAAAAGGATAAACTTTAAAGTTAATCTAAAACAAGCTATGATGCTCTTTATGCTTGGTTCAGTATTGTATGCTGGTTCTTCAATTACGGTTTTTAGTTCGTATAAATTTATATCAGCAGGTTTTTCTGAAGTTCTCCTTTTTACATATCCTGCCATGGTTTTAATTATTTCTGTGGTTTTCTTAAAAGAAAAAATTGAAGTTAATAAAGCCTATGCGATTGTTTTGTCGATTATGGGTACTGTTCTTGTTGCATATACTCCAGGGCAGGTAATAAAC
>JAOADY010000137.1 GCA_026417075.1 Caloramator sp. | reverse complement strand
CTAAAAGTTGCATAACAAATTTTAACAACAGTATTTTACTATAAGGGGACTTTTAACCCCTAAGATTGGATAAATATTGCTACGCATTTATATTTGTCCATAGTTGGTAATTTGATTTTTAAAATTGCCTATCTAAAGATATTTACTTAACACAATCAAAAAATATATTTATATATTAATAAAATATCAGAATTATGTCAAGACTTGTCTAAATTATTCAAAAAGATATCCATTGTTTAAAAATTTAAGATAACAATTGTTTATTTTATTAATAATAAATTTAATATTTTATAATATTTATTAAACTTCGCTTATGTTGTATAATATCAATATAAGCAATAGGAGGAATGGTACATATGGAAGAATTATTAAAGCAGTTAATCGTAGAAGTAAAAGGAATTAATACAAGGCTCGATAAAATGGAGGGCAGGCTCGATAAAATGGAGGGCAGGCTCGACAAAATGGAGGGCAGGCTCGACAGTATTGAGAATAGACTCGACAAAGTAGAATCAGATATAAAAGTTATTAAAGAAGATCAAAAATTTATGAAATCTCAGCTTGATGAAAGCACAAGCATATTAAAGGCATTAGAACATAAATCAGAAATAAATAAAGCTGAACACGATAATTTTACTATTCAGCTTGCAAGAATAGAAGGCTCCGTTAATGAAATTAAAAGTGAAGTTGTAAAAGGTCAGGAAGCTTATAATTTTATGCAGGGAATTAAGAATATATTAGTTAAATAAAGGCTTCAAGGCCTTTTTATTTTTCTCTTATTAAATCATCGATAATATATTATTTTCACATCTTTTTAATATATTCCCACAAGATATTTTTAATAATATTTAAGAAAAAATTATATACAAAAAACTTGTAACACATTACCTTTTTCGTAAATATTCTAAATTATTAGGGGGTGATGTTTTTGAACATACTAAACAAATTTTCGCCTGTAACTTTAGCACTTTTTGCAACGCTTTTTACCTACTTTGTAACAGCTGTCGGATCATCTTTGGTTTTCTTTTTTAAAGATGTAAATAAAAAAGTTTTAAATTCAATGCTAGGTTTTTCAGCAGGAGTTATGATAGCCGCAAGTTTCTGGTCTCTTTTATCCCCTGCTATTGAAATGTGCAAAACCAGCAATCAAAGTCCTGTAATTCCAACAGCATTAGGTTTTTTGCTTGGCGGGCTTTTTATATACTTGACAGATATCTCAATAAATAAAATAACAATATTTAGGAAAAAGGAAGAAGTAAACAAAGCTTGGAAGAGAATGTTCCTTTTAATACTTGCAATAACACTTCACAACATACCAGAAGGTCTTGCTGTTGGAGTTGCCTTTGGCGCTTTGAAATTTCAGAGCAGTCAATCAATATTAGCAGCTGCAATAGGTCTTGCAGCGGGAATTGGTATACAAAATTTTCCTGAAGGAGCTGCTGTATCTCTTCCATTAAGGCGCGAAGGTAACTCGAGGTTTAAAAGCTTTATGTACGGTCAGGCTTCAGCAATAGTTGAACCTATCGCCGGAGTTATTGGAGCTTATCTTGTAACTTATGTTAAATCTATCTTGCCCTATGCACTGTCCTTTGCAGCTGGTGCAATGATATATGTAAGCGCAAAGGAACTTATACCCGAATCCCAGTCAGAAGGCAATGAAGGAATTATAAGTATAGTAACTTTAATAGGATTTACAATAATGATGGTCTTAGATGTAGCATTAGGATGATTGTTTTAATTTTAAGTAAAATAAGTAACTGTCCCCTGTAACATCCTGTAACACTTATTGGGTGAAAATATATCTATTTTTGCAATCTATCAGTTTATAAGACTACCATTTTTAAAATTAAATTCAAGTAAAAGTATAATTTTTACTAGAGTTTTGTCGCTAAATTTCTGTAAAAATATAGAAAATATTACAAGGGTACTATCCCTTTTATTTTTAGAAAAATTAATAAGATATTTATGTTAAAATCAGAAATTCATTTTTAAAATTTATATGATACGCATAAATAAACCCCTTGATTTTAAAATTCAAAGGGTTTGTCAACAACCTAAAGGCTGTGAGTTTTCGCAGCCTTTTTTATAACTGTTTTAAAAGATTTGCCATCTCTACCGCGGCGATTGCAGCATCATAACCCTTATTTCCTGCTTTTGTTCCTGCCCTTTCTATCGCCTGCTCTATCGTGTCAGTCGTTAAAACTCCAAATATTATAGGCACTCCAAGCTCTAAGGATGTATTTGCAATTCCCTTTGAAACTTCGCTTGATACATAGTCAAAATGAGGTGTTGCTCCCCTTATTACTGCGCCAAGGCATATTACACTGTCGTACTTTTTAGATTGTGCCATCTTCTTTGCAACAAGAGGAATTTCAAAGGCCCCTGGAACATAGGCAATATCAATATCTTTTTCATCTACTCCATGGCGCAAAAGTCCATCCATAGCCCCTGATAAAAGTTTTGAACCTATAAACTCATTAAACCTTCCTATTACAATTCCAAACTTAAGTCCTGTCGCTATAAGTTTTCCTTCATATATTGCCATCCTGCTCATCCTCCATTTTTAAAATATGTCCCATTTTTTCCTTTTTAGTTTTTAAATAAAACTCATTTTTTTCATTTCTTCCTGTTTCTATAGGAACTCTTTCTGTTATTTCAAGCTCATAGCCTGAAAGCCCTGAAATCTTTTTAGGATTGTTTGTCATAAGCCTTATTTTTTTTATTCCAAGGTCTGATAATATTTGAGCACCAATTCCATAATCCCTTAAATCTGCAGGAAAACCAAGGGCGATGTTTGCCTCAACAGTATCCATTCCCTTATCCTGAAGCTCATAAGCCTTAATCTTATTTATAAGTCCTATGCCTCTTCCCTCCTGCCTCATATATAATATTACTCCTCTTCCTTCTTCATTTATTTTCTTTGCAGAAAGCGCAAACTGTTCTCCACAGTCGCATCTTAAAGAGCCAAAGACATCTCCCGTTAAACATTCAGAGTGAACCCTTACTAAAACCGGTTCCCCATCATCGACCTTCCCTTTAATAAGGGCGACATGGTGCTCTCCATTTAATTTGTTTACATAACCTATTATAATAAAATCTCCATATTTAGTTGGAAGATTAGCCTGTGCTTCTCTTACTACAAATTTTTCTGTTTTTCTTCTGTAGGCTATAAGGTCGGCTATAGTTATAATCTTTAAATCATGCTTTTTAGAAAACTCAATAAGCTGAGGAACCCTCGCCATAGTACCGTCATCATTCATTATCTCGCATATAACCCCTGCAGGATAAAGCCCTGAAATTGTAGCTAAATCAACAGCAGCCTCCGTATGCCCTGCTCTAACTAACACTCCCCCTTCTCTTGCCTTTAAGGGAAATACATGCCCAGGTTTCCTAAAATCAGAAGGTTTTGAATTCTCATCAAGAACCTTTTTTATTGTAGCAGCCCTTTCATAGGCAGATATTCCCGTTGTAGTTTCTATTGAATCTATAGATACTGTAAAGGCAGTTTTATGAATATCAGTATTGTCATGAACCATTGGGAAAATTTCAAGCTCCCTCAATCTTTTACCGCAAAGCGGCATACATATAAGACCTCTTCCGTACTTTGCCATAAAATTTATGCTCTCGGGAGTAACCTTTTCTGCCGCCATCAAAAGATCTCCTTCGTTTTCCCTATTTTCATCATCTACAACTATAACCATCCTGCCGCTTTTTATATCATTAATTGCTTCTTCTATAGTATTGAACATAATATCACCTCTTTAAATCAGGAATCCATTATCCCTTAAAAAATTCATATTTATTCCTTTCTTAGAATCAAACTTTAGCATCTTTTCAACATATTTTGAAAGAATATCACACTCTATATTAACTTCGTCCCCAATCCTTTTATAAAAAAGAATCGTCTTTTCAAAAGTATGAGGTATTATTGAAACTTTAAAAGTATAATCATCTGCATAGGCAACTGTAAGGCTTATTCCGTCAATAGTTACTGAACCTTTATAAACTATATATTTTAATATTTCAATAGGCGCTTTAATTTCAAACCATACTGCAATCTCATCCCTTTGAAGGCTTTTTATAGTACCAATTCCATCTACATGACCGGATACTATATGCCCCCCAAGACGGTCTGAAAGTTTCAAAGCCCTTTCAAGATTTACACAGTCATTTGCTTTTAAATTTCTAAGGTTTGTTTTTAGAAAAGTCTCTGTCATTACATCGGCAGTAAAATTACCTGAACTGTAATCCACCACCGTAAGACATACTCCATTTACTGCTATACTATCGCCAAATTTTACATCTTCTAAAACCTTATCTGCGTTTATTATTATTTTTGCAGATTTTTCACCCTTTATTATTTTATTTATCTTTCCAATCTCCTCAACGATTCCCGTAAACAAGCTATCACCTCTTTATATACCCCTCATAAAGAATATCTTTATCAAAACTTTTTATATTTATATTTTCTATCCTTACAGCATCTTTAATAAATTCAAATCCCTCTCCTTCAACAATTGTTTTAGAATTTTCACCGCCTATTATTTTAGGAGCAATAAATATCATAACCTTATCAACAATACCTTCCTTTAGTGCAGAAAAGTTTAAAGTTCCTCCTCCTTCTAAAAGAACGCTGTCAATATTCATTTCTCCGAGGGATTTTATAAGATACTTAATGTCTACTTTATTATCCTTAAGAGGAGTTTTAATTATACAAACTCCGAGGTTATTTAGTTTCTCTATTTTATTATTATCCGCATATTCACTGCAGGCTATTATAGTTTTAGAAACTTTAGTATCAAGGACATTAGAATTTAAAGGTATTTTAAGATTTGTATCTACTATTATTCTTGTTAAATCTTTTATAACAAGCCCATCTTTTCTTGCTGTAAGATGTGGATTATCATTAATTACAGTTCCAATGCCAACCATTATGGCGCTTACCCTTTGTCTTACACTATGAACATACTCCCTAGATTTTTGATTTGTAATCCATTTTGAATCTCCACTAAAAGATGCTATTTTTCCATCAAGAGTCATTGCACTTTTTAATATTACAAAGGGAATCTTTGTTGTGATGTATTTTATAAATATCTCGTTGAGTTTTCTTGCCTCATACTCAAGAACTCCAACCTTTACATCTATCCCGCTTTTTTTAAGTTTTTCAATCCCTTTCCCTGAAACAATAGGGTTAGGATCCTTCATCGCAGCAACAACCCTTTTTATTTTTTTCTCAATTATAGCATCTACGCAAGGAGGAGTTTTCCCATAGTGGCTACAAGGCTCTAAAGTTACATAAAGGGTTGAGCCTTCAAGATCATCCTTTGCATTTTTAAATGCGTTTATCTCAGCATGTGATTCTCCATATCGTTCATGATAGCCTTCTCCTATTATCTTTCCGTTTTTAACAATAACAGCACCTACAAGAGGATTAGGGTTGGTATATCCCTCTCCAAGTTTTGCAAGCTTTAATGCTCTTTCCATATAAAACTCGTCCATTAAATCACCTCAAATAAAAAAGCTCTGAAGATATTATCCTCAGAGCACAAAAAATCTATACATAAACATGCACCTCCTTCTTCCATCCAGACTTTACTGTCGGCTCTGGAATTTCACCAGAATCTGCAGCATTATGCCGCTCGCGGGCTGTACCGCCGGTCGGGAATTTCACCCTGCCCTGAAGGATAAATATTAATTTTATTTTTATAATATCATTAATATACAAATAAATCAAATTTTAAATCTTTGTATCATCTCATTTAATTTTTCAGTAGCCTCATTCTGACTATGAATAGATATGGCTACCTTTTCTATAGCCATTGTCGTTTCATTAACACTTTCCATAATCATTTGAGCCTTATCCCCTGTTTTTTGTGAATTCGTTGCCATATTCATAGCAGCATCAGAGACCTGCCCAACTGTAGCCGTCAGCTGTTCTGACATTGCCGCTATTTCCTGTGACATTTTGCTTAAAAAATCCGAATCCTCATAATACTTCTTCCCTGTTTCTCCATAAGCTTTAAACTGCTGTTTAACATTATTGTTTATAAAATTTAAAATATCACTATTAGCTTCAATGCTTTCTTTAAAAGCTCTTTGAACATTAACAATCGTCTCTTGAATATTTTTAACAGCCTCAGAAGACTTCTCTGCAAGCTTTCTGACTTCATCGGCAACAACCGCAAAGCCTTTACCCATTTCTCCAGCCCTTGCAGCTTCAATTGCAGCATTAAGTGCAAGAAGATTTGTTTGATCTGCTATACTACCTATCGTATCTGCCATAACCTTTATATCATCAACTACTTTACCTTCCTTAATTACCTTTTCCATTAGACTTTTCTTTTCAGCTAATATCCTTTCATTATCCTCAATAGCCTTTTCACTGCTTTTTTGAACTTCAAAGGCTCTTTCTTTAAATTCATTTGCATTATTGCTTCCTTCAAAAGCTTTTTTAGAAAGTTCATTTATGCTCGCATTTACTTCTTCGATTGAAGCATTTATCTCCTGTGTTGCCGCTGTTGACTCCTGCATAGTTCCTGCTATACTGTTTATTGATTCATCTATTGTAATTGATTTTATTGTTAAATCTTCAATCGCTGACGATAATTCCTGGGAGGATATTTTTATCTGGTTCGAACTATCAATTATCATTTTTATAAAGCTTTTAATATTTTCCTGAGCAGCATTTAAAGCCTTTGCTGTCTGACCGAACTCATCCGTCCTTTTTATAATTATAGGCTGAGTAAAATCATAGTTTGAAATCCTTTGTGCAAAACTTTTTATACTGTCAAGAGGAGAAACTACATTTTTACTTACTATGTAAGCTAAAAGTAGTATTATAATAAAAGCTATAAATGAAGTTATAACTATAATATATGTAATAGTTTTATACAGCTTTATATTATTATAATTATCATTTTTAGCTGCTTCATCGTTTATTTTAATACAACTTTGTATCTTTTCAAAAATAGAATCCGTTACTGGTTTAAGTTCTGTATTATAGGCTAATGCGGCATTATTAAAATCATTGTTTTTAATAAAAGTTGTAACTCTATTTACTTTATCTGTATATTTTGTAAAATCATTTTTGAATTCTTCATAATTTTTTTCCTCTTCCTGTGTTCTAGGCATAGTATTATAATGTTGAATTGCCTCATATATTTTCGAAATAGAATTATCTATATTTTTAAAAATCTCATCTGTTTTGCTACTATCCTTCTCATATATAAGCTTTAAAACATATGCTCTTACTTGATCCATATTACCTTCAATTTCATACAAATCCTTAATAGATAACAAATTTGTAGTATACATATAATTAGCAGAACTGCTTATTTTTCTTGTACTTATTATTCCTACAGCTCCAACCAGCAATTGAAAAATAAATATCAAAACAAATATATATGTAAATTTTTTTCTAACGCTTAAATTTTTAAAAAAATTCATATTAATCCCCCTTTTCTCATATTTAGCTATAGTTAATAAATATTATTATAATTTCTATAAAATTCTACACAATTAAATTTTACACTATTTTAGCTTCTTTTTCTACTAAAAAATAACTTTTAAAATCAAAGAATAGATACGCTTCTATTCCTTTAAAATTCCTCCTGCTTTATATAGTGAATAAAAATGATTAGTCGGTCCAACTCCATGTCCTATGTCAAAGGAATATTTTATTGCAATAGTTATATATTCTTTTGCTCTTTTTACAGCATCTTTAATTTCAAATCCAAGGGCTAAATTTGCCGTTATTGCAGATGATAATGTGCATCCTGTTCCATGTGTGTTTTTTGTATTAATTCTCTCGGTGATGTAATGAAAAATATTTTTTCCATCAAATAAAACATCAATAGCTTCTCCTTTAATATGTCCTCCTTTTAAAAGAACAGCTTTGCATCCAAGTTTGTACAGTTCTTTCGCAGCTTCTTCCATTTCACTTACTGTTTCGATTTTTATATTATCATTCTTTACTTCACTAAGTATTTCTTCAGCCTCTGGAATATTTGGAGTAATTATTGATGATAAAGGAAGAAGTTCTTTTATTAATGCAGTTTTTGACTCAGGTTTTAAAAGAGAATATCCACTTTTTGAAATCATAACCGGATCTAAAACAACATTCTCAGGGTTATACTGCCTTAATTTTGTGCTTATTGCTTCAATCGTTGAAATTCTTGAAACCATGCCTATTTTTACCGCATCAACCTTGATATCAGTAAAAATTGCATCTATCTGAGCTCTAATAATTTCCTCATCTATATCCTGTACTGCAAAAACACCCTGAGTATTTTGTGCTGTTACAGCTGTAATTACGCTCATTCCATATACTCCATTGGCACTAAAAGTTTTTAAATCTGCCTGTATTCCCGCACCTCCGCAGCTATCTGAACCTGCAATCGTCAAAGCCTTTTTCATTTTTTATCCTCCTTTACAATATAAAAAAACACAAACCCATAGGATTTGTGTTAAAATCAAAAATATACAAACATCTTCCTACGCTGGAATTATCCAGTTCAGGTTCATAGGGTCAAAGAATTATGGTTCTTACTCTCAGCCGGCCTATCCAGCTCCCCCGTGTTTTTATATATAATTTTCATAATTATCATATCATACAAATTATTCTTTGCAAATCATTCTATAATTATAATTCTTTAAAAAATTACACAAAGCTTCTTGAAAAACATTTATGAAAATGTTATTATTTAATTGATAATGATTTTCATTTCGAGGTGATAAATATGTGCATTTGTGATTTAACTGTTGGAAAGAAAGGTTATATATGCGATATACAGGGAAATGAACTATTAGCTAAAAGGCTTTTATCCCTTGGAGCAACCTACGGAACAGAAGTTTGTATTAAAAATTATGCTCCTCTTGGAGATCCTATTATAATTAGCTTTAGAGGTTTTGATCTTGCTATTAGAAAAAAAGATGCAAAATATATATATGTAAAGGAGGCATAATATGACTATTGCTGCACTTCTCGGTAACCCTAACGTTGGAAAAACAACACTCTTTAATGCTCTTACAGGCTCAAAACAGTACGTTGGAAATTGGCCTGGAGTTACTGTTGAAAAAAAAGAGGGTTTTATTGATAAATCAATAAAAATAGTTGACCTTCCAGGTATTTATGCCCTTGATACTTTTTCTAACGAAGAGAAAATATCTAAAAATTTTCTTTTAAATGAAAACGTCGATGTAATCATAAACATAGTCGACGCTTCAAATTTAAGCAGAAATCTTTATCTTACTATGCAGTTAAAACAATTTAAAAAACCTATTATTCTAATTTTAAACATGATAGATGTCGCAGAATTTAAAGGAATAAAAATTGATTTTGATAAGCTCTCAAAGGAATTAAATGTTATGATTATACCAATATCAGCCTCAAAGGGAATAGGAATAGATAAAGTCAAGATGCTGCTCATGAGCAGTAATTTTTTAAAGCATTTAGATGATAATGATTATCATTTCTCATCAGAAAAGGATACCTATGAATATATAGAGAGCATTCTTAAAAAATGCATAACCTACAGCAAAAAAAATATTATAACTCCTACTGAAAAAATAGATAAAATCGTTCTTAACAAGTTTTTAGCCTACCCAATATTTTTGACTTGCCTTTATTTTATTTTTAAATTTACTTTCAGCTATGTAGGACAGCCCTTATCAGATCTTTTAGATTCATCTTTAAACGATTATTTAGTCCCTCTAGCTGAAAATCTATTAAGTAACAGCAGCCCATGGTTTAAGTCTTTAATAATTGATGGAGTTATAGGAGGGGTCGGCTCAGTTATTGTTTTTCTTCCAATTATACTTTCCTTATTCCTTGGAATAAGCTTTTTAGAGGACAGCGGATACATGGCAAGGGCCGCTTTTATAATGGATAAGCTTATGAGAAAGATGGGGCTCTCGGGAAAGGCATTTATACCAATGATAGTAGGCTTTGGATGTAGCGTTCCTGGAATAATGTCAGCAAGAACATTAGAAAGCGAAAAGGACAGAAAGCTTACAGCCCTTTTAGTACCCCTTATGTCCTGTAATGCAAGGCTTCCGGTTTATGCACTGTTTGCTTCAATATTTTTTCCAAAAAAACAAACTTTAGTTGTATTTTCTCTTTATATTCTTGGAATAGCTCTATCATTTTTAGTCGGTCTTATTTTTAAAAACACAATATTTAAAAAGGATGAGGAGCCTTTTGTAATAGAGCTTCCTGAATATAAAATGCCAGAGATGAAAAGTTTATTTATTCATACATGGGATAAAGGAAAAGGATTTTTGAAAAAAGCTGGAACTCTTATATTTTCAATTTCAGTAATAGTATGGTTTTTATCTAATTTTAATTTCAGCGGTATGTCCGATATTAATTCAAGCTTTTTATCTAATATAGGAAGATTTATTAACCCAATATTTATTCCTCTTGGTTTTGGAAAATGGCAAAATTCAGTATCCCTTTTAACAGGGCTTATGGCAAAGGAAGTAGTCGTTGGTACAATGGGGGTAATTTATGGAGGGGATCTATCTCAGATGCTTAAAACTGCTTTTACTCCTCTTTCAGCCTACAGCTTTTTAGTATTTGTTCTTTTATATACTCCATGCATTTCAGTAATTGCAACTATGAAAAAAGAATATGGATTAAAGATGGCTGCCTTTTCTGTATTCTATCAGCTAATCTTAGCATGGATGGTATCCTTTGTTATATATAATGCAGGAAAACTAATTTTTTAAACTAAATAATGTAAACATCAGTTATCATATTGACTTATAAGTATCTGACTTTAGAGCTTTTAATATATTATGAATTATTATTAATTTGTGCCTTAGGGCGAAAGGATGGATATTATATGGTTGAAATAATTATAACATTGCTTATTACATCAGCAGCTTTGATTTTTTTATACAGAAACATTAAGAAAAAGGTATCAGGAAAGTGCGACTGTTCAAGCTGTAGCTCCCATTGTAGCAAATATAACATGAAATAAACTACAATATGCTCCCGAAGTAAACAGTTTTATATTTACTTCCGGGAGCATATTCTTTATAAGGCAATCCGAGGGACAGTTACTTATTATTCACAAATTTGATGCATTGGTAGGCCAAGCTAAGGGACAGTTACTTATTTTACATAGTTTACCTTAAAAAATTCAAAACGCCTTTTTTAACATATCAATAAATTCTTTACACTGTTCATCCCGTTTACTATTAATATGAATATTAAATGATTTTTAACTTTTAATGATTATAATTTTAAAAAACTTCTTGCATATTTATTTAATATCTTGTATAATTATTTCAAGAAAAAACAAGTATATAATTGAAATATAAAAATATTTTATAAAATATTTAATTGGAGGTGTTATAATGACAGTATATAAATTAGCCTCAGAAATTGAAAAAGTCAAAGGAAAGGTAGCAATTGTAGTTAACGAAAGCGATCTGATTTCTGCACTTTATACAGTAAAAGGTATAAGAGATTCTGAAATAGATTTGTATATAAATACATCAATAGGATGCACAATTATAAACGACATAAAAGATAAAATAAAAAATATCGAAGACACCGTTAATACAGTTTTAAACTACAGCGTAGAAGAAGTATTAAACCCATTCGATTACAACGCTGTAATTAGCTTAGGCAATATCAATAATATAGATAAGATAATTGATATATGCAAAAAATACGCAACCCCAATTATATCCAATATTAACACACCCCTATTAAAAACCGCATAACCCCCTATTAAGGTGAGATATCTCACCTTCTTTTTTTATGAAAGATTTTTAAAATAAAAAATTGCAATTTGGGTTCTGTCTCTTAAATTAAGTTTTGATAAAAGATTCGTAATATAGTTCCTAACTGTTCCTTCGCTAAGGTATAGCTTTTCTGCTATTTCCTTATTTGATAGTCCTTCAGATATAAGCTTTATAATCTCATAATCTCTATCGCTAAGTCCAAAATCTTTATGACTCTTTTTCTTTTCATCCTTCAGCATTTCATAAATAGTTTTTGCAACGTTTTTATCAAAAACTGCATTCCCTTTGTAAACTGTCCTCAGGCTTTCTGCCAAGCTATCAAAGGACTGGTTTTTAAGGACATACCCCTCTGCACCGTTTTTTACAGCTTCTTTTATATATTCATCATCTTTAAAGGTTGTAAGTATTATAACCTTTATATCCTTAAAATTTTCCTTTATAAGTTTTGTTCCTAAAACACCGTCTAAAACAGGCATTCTAATATCCATCAAAACTATGTCAGGATGATACTTTCTGCACATTTCAAAGGCTTCTTGTCCATTTGAGGCAGTTCCAACAACTTCTATATCATCCTCAAGATCACACATTATCTTTAAGCTGTCCCTTATAAGAGCATCATCATCAACTATTAAAAGCCTCATTTTCATCACCCTCCCGTTTCATCGGAAGAATACATACAATTATAAAACCATTTTCACCACTTACAGATATGCTTCCCCCAATGTTTTTTATTCTCTCCCTCATTCCGCTTATTCCAAGGCCTTCATTTATTTCTTTACAACCTTTACCGTTATCCTTTATAAAAAGCCTTACATATTTTTCATTAATATCTATTGATATTTCAATTTTTGTTGCGTTAGAATACTTTGAAGCATTTGTAAGTGCTTCTTTTATATTTGCATAAAGTATTTCAATATGGTAAGCAGTAAGGCTGTTAAAATCACCATATACTTTAAACTCTACATCACAGTATTTAAATTTATCTATTATATCTTTTATATACTCTATACCATATTCTTCCTTTGGTTTTATGTTGTGAACCGTATCACGGAGTAATTCTAAGGATTTTGAAAGCTCATCTATTGATTTTTCAAGAAGGATTAATGCCTTATCCCTGTCCTTTTCAAAAAGTCTTGCACAAGCCTGAAGCTGAAACAAAATTCCCGATATGCTGTGTCCAACATTATCATGTATCTGCCTTGCAATTCTATTTCTCTCCTTTATTTGTGTAATGTGAACAGCTTCAAAAGAAGATCTTATTAATTTCTCCTTTGCCCCTTCAAGTTCATACCTATATCTTCTTTCCTTATCATAAATATTTTTCAGTTCATCATTTTTCTCTTCTACGGTTTTGTTTACATACGTTAAATATGCACAAAGGCTTAAAAACATAACATATTCTAATATCCATTCATTTTTTAGAAAATATACCCCTAAAATAATAGGTGGAATTATTGCATAATAGGCTTTTTTATAGAAAAAATCATAAACGACTATTCCATTTAGTATTATAAAATATGTATCAAATCTTGTAGCAAAACATATTAAAATAAACTCACCTATTAAAATATAATTGCTGTCAAAATACTTTTCTTTAATGATATTTAGACATATAAAAATTAGTGTAAGAACAACTATTTCTGGAGTCACATTACCCTTTATTATAAATTTTATAATTAAATATAGAAAAAACGTAAATTTAAAAATATATTTCATAATATATTCCTCTTTCAAAAACCTTTTAATAAAAGTATATACTCTCAATTATCTCTTCTCAATATAAAACTATTTTAAAGTGCCACCTAATTGACATTGACAAAATATTAAGTTTGTCACTTGTCAAATGGGTGGCACTCTTATACTACTTTGCTATATCTGTTTTTTTCCAAGTGCTTAAGAGGAAAAATACTACTGAGAAAAGAAGGAGTATTGATATTTCAACATATAAATCTCTTAATGCTGCTCCATTAGCTATCTTTTCGCATGCCCTCATGCACCATGTTGTTGGCAGAAAATTAGAGAGCCTCTGAAGAAACTTTGGCATAATTTCTATAGGCCAGTAACATCCTCCAAGCATTAAAATAGGAGTTGTTACAAGAGTAGAAATTGATTGTGCCTGTTTTACATCCTTTGATATTGTTGTTATATAAATTCCAAAGGATATTGAAAATAGTGAAAATAGCAAAAGTATAACGAAATAGTCTAAAAAGGACTTTCCTAAATTTCCTCCCAAAATATTTATTAAATAGAGCAGTATAAAAATTTGTATAACTGTCAAGGTAAAAAAGCTCAATATATTTTCAAGCATATATTTTTTCATTGTAACCGGTGCTGTAATAATCCTATAGAAAGTTTTATTTATCTTATCCCTCATTATTATAATTACTGCAAAACTTAAAAAGTATAGTATTCCCATTAAAGCAAAGCCTATTGAACGTATTACTCTACCCGCATTTTTTCCTTTAGCCTTTAAAGATATATATTCTGCTATAGATTTACTATTTCTATATTCATCAAAGCATCTGTAAAATTTATCGCTGTCATTGCTGCATACTGAGGCAATATTTTTAGCCGAATTAAGATAGCTGTTTATAAATATTTTTATGTTCTCTGATGTGTTAGATTCTTTAATGCTGTATATTTTTATTTTTGGGTTTTTCCCTGATATTATATCCTCAGAAAATCCCTCGTCTATTTGAATAATGCAGTCATATACATCTTCGATTATATTAGGTTTTATATCCTCATTTTCTATATAAACTATATTTGCTCTTTTTTTAATATCATCAATAAGCATTTTAGAAAACTTACCCTCATCTTTAGTTGAAACTCCAACCAAAAGAATGCTTTCATTTGACATCATCATTATTATTAATATTATAAAAAACGTAGGCATTACAAACATAAAAAATATATTAATTTTTTCCTTTAAAACTCTTTTAATTGTATTTAGACATATTGTCATGCTTTAACCCTCCTTCCCTTTATTGCCGATAAAACAAACATTATAGTACTCATAATCCAAAGAGTTAATATTGCTTTCGAAGCTGTCTTTACCGAGCCGTTATATATAGTATTAAAGAAGGCTTCATGTCCAAGCTTATTTGGAATAAAGAATATTATTTTTTCTAAAGAACCAAAATTTGAAAATTTAGTGTATCCTCCTGACAAAAAAGTAAACACTGGAACTATGCTGTTTAGAAAATTAACGGCACGTTTTTCATCCTTTGCAAAGAAACTTGTCATAATACCAAAGGAAGTTGAAAAAACTGAAAGAGAAAAGGTTATAAATAATATCATAGGTATATTCTCTCCCCAATTAACCCCATAAACATATTTAGCAAAGTATATAATTATTAAAGCTTTAAGAAAAAAATAAGCAATTAGTCCTAAAAGCTTTCCTAAAAACAGCTCATAGAATTTTACAGGGGTGCATTTTACCCTACTTCCTATTGCCTCATATATATCCTCACCAACAAGTACAGCGCTTGAGATAGTATCATACATCAATATCATAACAAGCATAGTAACTGCATAATAATCAATTGCCCTTGGTATATTACCCTTTGCAGATATCGGCATTTCTTTAATATTCTCGAAGGTTTTATATTCATTGAATTTTTCTGTTATGTCGTTTATTGCCTTTACAGTATTAAACCCGTCAGCAAAACTGTCAACTATATTTCTAACAACCATAGAATTAAAGCTTCCTGTTTTCTTTGAATAAACTTTAATCTTTGATGTTTCACCTTTTATTACTTTTTCAGTAAAATCCTTATCAATTAATATGAAGGAATTAACCTTATTGTCTTCAACAAGCTTTTTCCCTTCCTCACTGCTTTTAACATCATTTACCTGAATAAACTCTTTTATTTTTTCATTTTCTAAAAGTTCATCAAACTTTTTTGATATATCCCCTTTATCCTCATTTAAATAGGAAACCTTTATCTTTTTAATATTGCTTGGGGTAAACTGACTTGTCAGAGCAGTACCTAAAATCAGTATCAAAATTATAGGAAAAAGCAAAGTTAGAGATAGAGTTTTAAAATCTCTAAAGTTTCTTTTTATAGTGTTATAAGCTATAACCAATATTTTCATTCTATCACCTCTAATCCCTTAGTTTTTTCCCAGTTAGAGTTAAAAAAACTGTTTCAAGGGTTGGCTTATCAATATTAAGGGAGATTATGTCAGAATCATATTTTATTATCTTTTCCATAATTGAAGCTATATTTTTGCTGTTTTTATTTGAAACAACGGTCATATTGTTATCCTCTATGATACAGTCCTTAACCCCGTCTATTTTTTTAATCTCATCAACTATTGAAAAGTTAACCTTAGAAAGTGTTATATCTATTTTTTCTTCAGTTGATACAAATTCTTTAAGCTCCTCCTTTGTACCCTTTGCAATAACTCTTCCATGATCTACAATAACAACATAGGAGCATATCTGCTCTATTTCCTCCATATAGTGAGATGTATAAATTATTGTAGAGCCCATTTCGTTAAGAATCTTTATAGAATCTAATATATGGTTTCTCGACTGAGGATCAATTCCAACGGTGGGCTCATCCATTATTATAAGCTTTGGTCTGTGGGTTATCGCACAGGCAATGTTGAGCCTTCTTTTCATACCTCCTGAAAACTTTGCAGGATATTCCTTTCTCTTATCCCAAAGACCTACAAAGTTAAGAGCCTCTTCAACTCTTTCTTTTAAAAGCGCTCCCGAAAGACCATACAGCTTTGCAAAATATTTTACATTTTCATAAGCAGTTAAATCCTCAAAAACAGCTATATCCTGAGGAACTATACCCATGTTCTTTTTAATTTCAATCTCTTCATCCTTAAGACTTTTACCGAATACTTTTATCCCCCCGCCATCAATTTTGCAAAGCCCTACGATTGTGTTTATAATAGTTGTCTTTCCTGCACCGTTAGGC
>JAOADY010000087.1 GCA_026417075.1 Caloramator sp. | reverse complement strand
AAAAGAGCTTCCTTGTGAATTAAAACTTGAAAGTAAAAATATTCATAAGTAAAAGATAAAAATCCAGTAGAAGGCTTTACAGCTTACTCTACTGGATTTATTTTATCAAAGGATAAATGGGTAGTGAATACGGAGATTTTTATAGATAGTATATAATCCATACTGTTATATATTTTGCTTTATACAATCCAAGAAAACTCTAAAATCTTCTGTATTTTTTTTCAGTATTTCAAATATAATCTCATCATTTATATCTTCATACATATGAACTATCCTATTCCTAAATTTAGCCATTAAATAAAGCTTATCTATGTATTCTTTCGGTAATATTCCATTTTTAGAAAGGGCTTCAAAACTATCTTTATTTGTTTCTATCTTTGTCCATCTATTTCTTGCAACAATATGATTAGAAATATCAATCATCGATTCAATAGTAGTCTGCAATATATATTTTGCACTATATATGTTCCTAAAATCATTCAGGAATTCATCTTTTGAAAGTTTTTGTAGCTCTTTTAATTTGTCTAAATTATTTTGAATAAAAGATAATTTTACTAATATTTTATCTCTATCGATATTTAAAATCATAAACTCACCCTTCTTTATCCACAATAAAAATAATCCTTATAAAAGTTATCTATAAAATATATCTCATCATCATACCTTTTATAAATATATTCTATATAATCGCATAATTTATAAAAATCTCTTACATAAATTTCTCTTCCCTCATTAACAGCCTTTTTCTGTAGTGTAATTGAAGCCTTAGTAAGATTAATTAAATCTATATTATCAAATCTAATGATTTCTGATATCTTTGCTACTATTTCCATTTCTTCAAAAAAATCTATATTTTTATTAAATAAAACTGCAAAATCTATATCACTGTCTTCTCTTTGAAATTCTGTACCATAAGATCCTATAATATAAACTGCATCTATTTTATCTACTGCTTTAAAATATTCAATAAGATGGGATATTTTATCCTCAATATTTATCATAAAAATCACCTGCTTAAAGATTTTATGATTCTATACTGACCTTTAAATTTTATTAATGAATAATGTATTATCCAAAAATTTATATAAGTTATACTATTCTTATCTAAAATTACCAATAATCATACTACTAAAGGAATCTTAAAATTTTAATAATATTATACCACAACTCATATTTTGCTAAAATGCAAAAGTGGCTAAAATAAGTAACTGTCCCTTAGTCTGTCCATAATTATATACATGGAATAAAACATTAGAATCTCAAATATTGTATTATAATAATTTATATGTAATAATTAATATGATTTTACATATTATAAGGAGTGGTTGTATGATTAAAAGGCGCATTATCATTTTAACAATTTTTGTTTTCCTTTTTAGTTTTTTTACTGCAAAGGGTGAAGGTAATGATACAAAAGATGAAAATACAAATACAGAAAAGCCTGATACAGAGGTTACACAGGTTGTAGAGGATAAAGATAAGAATAAGGATGAAGTTGAAATTATTATAAGTGCTGCTGGGGATTGTACTTTGGGAAGGGATTCAAAGAGCAGTTTTTCGGGTTCCTTTGATGATGAATTTATAAAGCAAAAAAGGAATTACGAATACTTTTTTAAAAATGTAAAGGGAATTTTTGAAAAGGATGATCTTACAATAGTGAATTTTGAAGGTACACTAACCAATGAAACTAAAAGGGCAGATAAAAAGTTTGCTTTTAAAGGTTCTCCTTCATATATAAATATATTAAAGGAAGGGAATATAGAAGCTGTTAATCTTTCAAATAATCATACCTATGATTATTTAGAAAAGGGCTTTAAAGATACAGTAAACAATCTTAAAAATGGTAAGATAATATATTTTGGTATGAATAGAAGAATTTTAACAAAGGTTAAAGGAATTAATATAGGGCTATTAGGATATAATGGATGGATATATAATAATTCTATAAAAAAGACAATTAAAAATGATATAAAGTATTTAAAATCAAAGGGTGCACAGCTTATAATAGTTAGTTTTCACTGGGGAAATGAGGGGAAATACTATCCTAATAATATTCAAAAGAGATTAGGAAGATATACAATAGATGTAGGGGCAGATCTTGTACTTGGACATCATCCCCATGTAGTACAGGGTATCGAAAATTATAAGGGCAAAAAAATAGTATATAGCTTTGGAAACTTTTGCTTTGGGGGAAACAAAAACCCACCTGATAAAGATTCATTTATATATCAGCAGAAATTTAAATTTACAAAGGGCAAGTTAATTAATAGTAAAGAGTATAATATAATACCTGTTTCTATTTCATCGGTTAATTATAGAAATAACTACCAGCCAACACCCCTTGAAGGTAAAGAAAAAGAAAGAGTTATAAATAAAATAAAAAAGATATCGAATTTTTAAAATAGACTAGAACGTGAATGTTCTAATCTATTTTTTATCTTTTTATAGAAATTTGCTAAAAATTAAATAGCATTAAAATTAGCTTTATATTTAGTATTAACATATTATTAATCTGATTTTGTTTTGATATACTTAATATTTATATATGTTTTGAAACAAATTTTAAGGTATTGACACATATTAAGTGATTTTAATAAAATTATTAGTATCAGCAATTTTTTTGTTTATATATGCAAAAATGACAATATATATTAGCATTTTAGCATGTTTTATAATTTTAGGGGGAATGATTTTGAAATTTAAGGGTATTAATAAAATAATTTATGTTTTAGTTTTTTTTGTTATATTTAATTTTTCTTTCATTGCAAAGGCTGATGATAATGGGTCAGAAAATAATACTTCAACAAATGAAGAAAATATAAATAATGAGCAGCCTCAGATAAAAATAGAATTGAATTTAAAAAATGTTACATTAACAGTTGGTGAGAGCGTAAATTTAGAGGTTAAGCTTTATCCTGAAGATGCAAATAAGGATGTAGTTTGGTTAAGCAGTGATGATAATATAGTTCAGGTTGATAATACCGGTAAAGTAACAGCCAAAAATGTTGGACAGGCAGTTATAAGGGCAAAAATAGATGAAAATGTTTTTGACGAGTGTTTAGTAAATGTCGAGCCTAAAAAGATAGATATTGATGAACTTGAAAAGCGTATAGTATCTTCTTATACAACTGGTGTAATAACAAAAACAACCAATTTTTACTCTGGCATTGGAGAAAGATACAGAGGGACTTTACCTAAGGGAACAAAGGTAGTTATTTTAGAAGAGAGAAGTTTAAAATGGTATTACATAAAAACTCCAGATGGCAGATTAGGGTGGATAAAGGGAATTTATTTAAGCATTAATAAGAGTACAACTATTAAGGATAGACTTACAAAAGAAGAATTGGAATTTTATGTTAATTATAAAAAATTAAATTCTGCTACAAACTATTTGGTATGGGTTGATATTGCAAGACAAAGAACTTATATATTTAAAAAGAATTCTCAAAATAAATTTTGTTTAATTCAAGATTTTTTAGTTTCAACGGGAAGAGATGTTTCACCAACTAAAACAGGTATTTTTAATATGCATGGGCAGAGAGGCTCTTATATGTATCTGCCACAATATAAGTGCAGTGTTAAATATTGGACAAGGATATCGGGAAGCTATTTGTTTCACTCTATTTTATATTCAAGGGACGGGAAGAAAATAATAGATCCTACTTTGGGTGTAAGAAGTTCTCATGGATGTGTAAGACTTAAAGACGAGGATTCTCAGTGGATTTATAAAAATATACCTTCAAAAACTACTGTATGGATTAATTAAAGGGATTAAATATTTGAGTTTTAAAAACCTCCCTATTGGTAAAATTAAAATTAGGGAGGTTTTTGCATTTTGTATTTAGTTATACAATGAACCTTTAAAATATCTGAATTGAAGAAATAGTAATTTTATCTTTTTTAAAATATTAGCGTTTGATAAAATGACAAAGTATGAGAAATTTTTAAAATATATTATACTTAGCTAATATAGTATAAAATAAGAAAAGGAGAATTAGTATGTATGATATTGTAATAACAACAGCCTTTGGAATAGAATCAGTAACAGGCAGAGAACTTAAAAATCTTGGATATGAGGATTTTAAGGTTGAAAACGGGAAGATAACTTTAAAGGGCTCTGATGAGGATATTGCAAGACTTAATATATTTCTTAGAACAGGGGACAGGGTTTATATAAAATTAAAGGAATTTACTGCAGAGAGCTTTGAGGATTTGTTTCAGGGGACTTTATCTATTAACTTTGGGGACTTTCTCCCTGAAAATGCAAAGATGCATGTAATAGGAAAGTCGGTAAAGTCAAAGCTCTTTAGCGTTTCTGATTGTCAGGCGATTGTTAAAAAAGCTGTTGTAGAATCTATGAAAAGAAAGTATAAAAAGATGTGGTTTTCAGAAGATGGCCCTACATATAAAATAGAGATTTCCTTATTAAAAGATGCTGCAACAATAAGCCTTGATACATCGGGAATTGGCCTGCATAAAAGAGGATACAGAACGCAATCGGGAGAGGCACCTTTAAAGGAAACCCTTGCTGCTGCAATGGTGCTACTTAGCAGGTGGAAAAACGACAGACTTTTAATAGATCCTTTTTGCGGCTCAGGAACGATTTTAATTGAGGCGGCACTCATTGGTAAAAACATAGCCCCAGGTATAAATAGAAGTTTTGATGCTGAAAACTGGAGACATATAGATAAAAGGGTTTGGGATATGATGCGAGAGAGGGCGAGAGATGAGATTAATGATGAGCAGTTTAAAATTTTAGGGCAGGATATAGACGAAAGAGTTTTAAAGACTGCAAGGGAAAATATAAAAAGAGCAGGGGTAGAAGACTATGTATTTGTACAAAAGCTTCCTATGGAGGAGCTTACAACAAAAAAGAAGAATGGAGTTATTATATGCAACCCTCCCTATGGAGAGAGGATAGGTCAGATTAGGGAAGTTGAAAGGCTGTATAAAAAGATGGGAGAAGTGTTTCAAAAACTTGATGGCTGGTCATATTTTATTCTCACAAGTCATTTAGAGTTTGAAAAATTATTTGGAAGAAAGGCGGATAAGAACAGGAAGCTTTATAACGGTAAGATACTCTGCTACCTTTATCAGTATTTTTCATAGGAAATCCATCTGACTTACAAGTGATAAACTAATGTTTTATGCTTGTAAGTCAGATGGATTAATTTTTTTGTCTAAGGAAATAAAAAAAGAAAAAAATATGAATAATTTCTTTCAAAGTGTTAAAAATATGACAATAAAAATAAAATTATTTTGAATTGACAAAACAATTGTGAATATTATATAATATGATTAACCGGTTTAGTAAAACGGTTAACTAAAATGGGAAGGTGAAAATTGTGTTTGATATTTGCGTTTTAGGAAGTCTTAATATGGATCTTGTTATAAATGTTGAAAAAATTCCTGCAATAGGTGAAACAATTCTTGCACAGGACTTTAAGAAAGTTCCCGGGGGTAAAGGGGCAAACCAAGCTGTTGCAGCAGCAAGGCTTAAAAGCAGCGTTGTAATGCTTGGATGTGTCGGAAATGATGATAACGGGAACATATTAGTTGAGAATTTGAAAAAAGACGGAATTGAAACAAAGCATATAAAGACGTCACAGGATACTCCAACAGGTATTGCTCTTATAACTGTTGACAGTCTTGGAAACAACACTATTTCGGTTTATGCTGGTGCAAATATGAATATAAAAGAAGATGATATTGATAGTTTAAAGGATATAATTATAAATTCAAAGATAATAATAGCACAGTTTGAAACACCAGTTGATACTACTATAAAAGCATTTAAAATAGCAAAGAAGCATGGAAAAGTTACTATTTTAAATCCAGCTCCAGCAAGGAAAATTCCTGATGAATTGATAAAGCTCTCTGATATTATAGTTCCAAATGAAACTGAAACTGAAATTATTACAGGAATAAATCCTGATAATGATGAAAAAATAAAAACAGCAGCAAAATCAATTATAGATAAGGGTGCAGAGTTTGTGATAATAACCCTCGGAAGCAGAGGAGCTGCAATAGTTTCAAAGGATAATTATGCAGAAATTGCAGCACATAAGGTTGATGCAGTTGACACCACAGCTGCAGGGGATTCCTTTATTGGAGGAGTAGGAAGTTTCCTATCAAAGGAAGGAAGTCTTAACTTTGACAGTCTTTGTAGTGCAGTAAAATTTGCAAATAAGGTTTCAGCAATAGCGGTAACAAGACAGGGAGCACAATCCTCTCTGCCATATCTTAATGAAGTATATGAAAAGTATGGGGAGGAAATATAATGAAAAAAATAGGAATATTAAATCATGATATTTCAGAAGTTATATCATCAATGGGACATACAGACAGCATTGCAATAGGGGACTGTGGTCTTCCAATACCTAATGAAACTAAAAGAATTGATCTTGCACTGATTAAAAATATACCAACCTTTATAGATACCCTAAAGGCAGTACTTTTAGAGCTAAAGGTTGAAGAGGTTGTTGTGGCACAGGAAACTATGGATGTAAGTCCTAAAGTTTTTGAAGAAATTAAAAGAGAAGTTGGAGATGTAAAAATAACTTTAATAAGCCATGAGCAGCTAAAAAAAGAGCTTAAAAACTGTAAGGCAGTAATAAGAACAGGAGAACAGACTCCCTATGCCAATGTCATATTAAAATCGGGAGTTGTATTTTAAGGGGGATAAAAATGCAGGAAAAAATGCCTATTTTGGAAATGAAAAATATATCTAAATCATTTCCCGGTGTTAGAGCTTTAAGTGACGTTAACCTAAGAGCTTTTTCTGGAGAAGTTATGGCCCTTTTAGGAGAAAACGGTGCTGGAAAGTCAACTCTAATGAAGATACTCAGCGGAGTTTACAAAAGGGACGAAGGAAGCATTAAGATTGAGGGCAGGGAAGTTGAAATAAATAATATTAAGGATGCTCAAAATCTTGGAATTTCAATAATTCATCAGGAACTCAGTCTTCTTCCTAATCTTACAATCTATGAGAACTTGTTTTTAGGAAATGAGATTTTAGGCGGCTTTAAGCTGAACAAAAGAGAAATGATTAAAAAAAGTGAGGAGCTTTTAAAAAGTTTTGATTTTACAGTATCTCCAAAAACTCTAACAAAGGAATTAACCGTTGGCGAGATGCAGATGGTTGAGATAATCAAGGCAGTTTCAAAAGATGCAAAGATAATAATTATGGACGAGCCGACCACTGCACTAACTGAAGTTGAAACTGAGAAGCTCTTTAAAATAATAGAGAGGCTTAAAAATAATAATGTAGCTATAATTTATATCTCCCACAGGATGGAAGAGATATTTAAAATATGCGATAAAATAACGGTTTTAAGGGACGGAAGTTTCATTGGAGAAGAGGATGTAAAGGGAATTACAAAGGATAAGCTTATATCAATGATGGTTGGAAGAAAGCTTGAGGAGCAGTTCCCGCGAATTGAAACAAAGATAGGAAATTCAATTTTAAAAGTTGAGAATATTTCATGGAAAGATAAGATAAAGGATGTTTCTTTTGAACTTAAAGAGGGAGAAATATTAGGTATTGCAGGGCTTATGGGCTCTGGAAGAACTGAGGTTGCAAAGCTTATATTCGGGGAATACAAAAAAAGCAGCGGACAGGTTTTTATTGAAGGAAAGAAAGCTGAAATTAATTCTCCAAAGGATGGGATAAGAGAAGGAATTGCATATCTATCTGAGGACAGGAAAAAGGAAGGGCTAATATTAAAACTCTCTGTTCTTGAAAACATGACTTTATCAAATTTAAAAAAGTATGAAAACAAAGTTAAAAGAATAGACAGGTCAAAGGAACTTGAAGACTGTAAGGCATATACAAAGAAACTTTTGATTAAAACATCGTCTCCAAATCAGTTGATTAAAAATCTCAGTGGAGGGAATCAGCAAAAGGTAATAATTGCAAAGTGGCTTTTAACTTCACCAAAGGTTTTTATAATTGACGAACCTACAAGAGGAATAGACGTTGGAGCTAAAAAGGAAATCTATCAGATATTAAATGAACTTAAGGCTCAAGGAAAGGGAATAATAATGATTTCATCGGATATGGAGGAAATCCTCGGAGTAAGCGACAGGATACTTGTTATGCACGAAGGCAGGATAACAGGAGAGATTGAAAGAGATAAAGCAAATCAAGAGATAATTATGAAATATGCAGTAGGAATTACTGATTAAAGGAGTGGGAAAATGGATAAACTAAAATCGGTAATAATAAAGTTTAAGTCTTTAATAGGGCTTTTAGCTCTATGCGTTATTATTTCTATAATAACTCCAAGATTTTTAAACGTTAACAACCTTTTAAACGTTTTAACACAGGTTTCAGTAAATGCAGTTATTGCAATAGGTATGTCCTATGTAATATTAACTGGAGGAATTGACCTTTCAGTAGGTTCAATACTTGCTATAACCGGTGCTATATCAGCTGCAATAATTGTAAAATCAAACAATGTATTTTTAGCAATAATAGTAGCAATTATAATAGGTGCACTTATTGGAGGATTTAACGGCATTATAGTTTCAAAGGGAAAGATACAGCCCTTTATAGTAACTCTTGCAGCTATGACCATTTTCAGAGGAGTAACCTATGTTTATACTAACGGAACTCCAATTTCAAGTCTCGGAAGGGATTTTACTTTTATAGGAAATGCAAAGGTTCTTGGTATTCCTTTCCCAGTTATTATAACTCTTATTGTATTTTTAATAGCTTATTATATTATCAACGAAACACGTTTTGGAAGATATGTTTATGCTCTTGGAGGGAATGAAGATTCAACAAGACTTTCAGGTATAAATACAGACAGGATAAAGATGATAGTTTATGTAGTATCAGGTATTGCAGCTGCAATAAGTGGAGTTATAGTTACAAGCAGAATAGGTTCAGCATCTCCAAATGCAGGTTCTGGCTATGAGCTTGATGCAATTGCTGCAGTTGTTTTAGGAGGAACAAGTCTATCAGGCGGTGAAGGAAGCATAACAGGAACTATAATAGGTGCTATGATTATAGGAGTTTTAAATAATGGACTTAATCTTATGAATGTATCACCATTTTATCAGTCTATTGTAAAGGGCCTTGTAATTCTTCTTGCCGTATTAATTGACAAGAGGAATAAAAAATAAATAAAGCGAGGGGGAAACAAGATGAAAAAATTATTAAAATCATTATCAATCCTTTTAATGTTAACTTTAATCCTTGGCAGTGTTTCTGCGTGCACACAAAAACAACAGCAGCAGGGTACAACACAGGGAAGCAAAAAAATAGGTATGGTTATTTCAACTTTAAACAATCCTTTCTTTGTTACCATGAAGGAAGGCGCTGAAAAGAAGGCTAAGGAACTTGGCTATGAAGTTGTTATTCTCGACTCTCAAAACGATGCATCAAAGGAGAGATCAAACGTTGAAGATTTAGTTCAGCAGGGTATTGCAGTTTTAGTTATTAATCCTACTGACAGCGATGCTGTTGCTAATTCTATCTCAGTTGCAAAGGATAAGAACATACCAGTAATTACAGTTGACAGAGCTGCAAACGGCGTTGAAGTTGCATGCCATATAGCATCAGACAACGTTGCAGGTGGAAAACTTGCAGGACAGTTTATACTTGATACATTAGGCGGAAAGGCTAAAATAGTTGAACTTCAGGGTATTCCTGGTGCATCTGCTACAAGAGACAGAGGTAAAGGATTCCACGAAGCAGTTGACGGGAAAGAAGGAGTAAAGGTAGTTGCAAGCCAAGCAGCAGATTTTGACAGACAAAAGGGATTAAACGTTATGGAAAACATAATTCAGGCAACTCCAGACTTTGATGCAGTATTTGCACACAACGATGAAATGGCGCTTGGTGCTGTAAAGGCTTTAACTGCAGCAAACAAGAAAGCTGTAGTTGTAGGATTTGACGGAACAGCTGATGCGACTGCTGCTGTTAAAAACGGTGAAATGGCTGCAACAATTGCACAGCAGCCAGATTTAATGGGAAGCTATGCTATTGAAAACGCTGTTAAACTTATAAAGGGTGAGAGCGTAGAAAAGCAAATTCCTGTTGCACTAAAGGTTATAAAGAAGTAATATATAATTAAAATTGCGCCGCTAAAAGCGGCGCATAGTTTTAAGGGTGATGGCATGAAGAAGGTTACAATAAGCGATATAGCAAAAATTGCAGGGGTTTCTAAAACAACAGTTTCAATGGTTTTTAATAAAAAGGATGAAAGCATTAGTGAGGAAACAAAAGAAAAAATATATAAAGTTGCAAAGGAACTTAATTATATACCTAATTTTGTAGCAAAAAGTCTTGCAACAAATAAGAGCTTTTCTGTTGGTATTATTCTTCCGGATATAACAAACCCTTTTTTTTCTGAGATCGCAAGGGCAATTGAGGATGAGGCTAACTTTTCAGGATATAATGTTATACTTTGCAACACTGATAACAGTGTAAAAAAGGAAGAGGAATATGTAAGGCTTTTAATAAGCAAACAGGTTGATGGGATAATTTTTATTGCAGGCGGGGAGAGCAAAAAAAGCCTTAACCTTATAAAGGATAACAACATACCCTTTGTTTTGGTTGACAGATACATCGATGGCTTTGAAAATTTTTATGGAGTATTTTGCAGAAATTATGAAGGGGTTGCAGAAGGGGTTGAATATCTTTTAAATAGTGGAAAAAGAAGAATTGTTTTTGTTAAAGGCCCCCATGAAGTTGAGATTTCAAAGCAGAGATTTGAAGGCTATAGGGATACTATGAATAAATATAATCTTTACAATGAAGACTATGTATTTGAATCGGATTTTACAATCGATGGAGGTAAAAGAGTAACAGAAGAATTTATAAAGGATATCGATAAATTTGATGCTATATTTTACAGCAACGACCTTATGGCCCTCGGGGGAATTAAGGTCTTACTAAGGAGTGGATATAATATACCAAAGGATGTCAGCGTCATTGGTTTTGATAATATAAAGATATCAGAGTTTATAGAGCCAGAGCTTACAACAATAGCCCAGCCGATATATGATATGGGAAAGGACTCATTTAAGATACTTTTAAGTGTAATAAACGAAGAGGAAGATATAGACAGGCTGCACTACTATACTCCAAAGCTTATTATAAGAGGAACTACGTAAAATTTGCAAAATAAGAGGAGGCTGCATAGTGCAGCCTCTTTAAAATTTACTTAACTAATACATCAGCCATATCGATATAAAAATTATCCCATGAACCTTCGTGAGATATCTTAATTTGAAGTTTTGATACATTTTCAACGTTTACAGAAAAATCCTTAGGAAGATCATGAGCACCTAAATCAATGGTTGCTAAAACATTGTCATCTCCGATAAAGTAAACTTTAGCACCTGGATTTTTAAAACTTTTATCATCATATCCTATTTTTCCAGAAATAGTTTTATATTTTCCATCTAAATTAAAGTAAAAGCTGTTATTGTCTTTTTCCCATGAATATACTTGGAATTTATATCCTTTATAATAATCCTTTCCGCCCATTTGCATACCGGTTGTTGAAAAATCTTTATATTCATAATATAGATTTCTACTTGAATAAAGTTTTACAGTATCAACAAAATAATTTCCCTCAGGTTTTTTTCCTATGTATATTGTCTTGTTTTTAACGTCATAGGAGTAGGGCTTATCTACGTTTTCAGCCATATATTTTACAGGAACATATATAACTCCTTTATAGGATATTGCAGCAGGAAGATTTGCACTTCCATCGTTGTATGTTGATGGTTTTTCAACTCCATCAAAGGAATATTTTATATTGAGTGCTGTTATAGAATTTTCTTTTAAAGAATTGATTTGGCTTGATAAGGAATCATTTTCCTTAATCTTTTGATTTAGTTGTGCTTGGAGAGTTTTGATTTGGCTTTGAAGCTTAGAAAGTGTATTTGAAGCTCCAAAAGCAGGCTTAATAGAAACAAACATGATAAATGCTACAAAAATTGCTAAAAACTTTTTTGCTTTCATTCGTAGAACTCCTTTCAATTTTAATTATAATATTAATTTAATTATACAATTTATCTTAAAATAATTCAATATATTACAATTTTTGCCGAAATATTCATTAAAGTGGCGTTAGAGAAAACATTAAAAAATGTACATTTAAAATTTTTGTTACCATAATATATATGAACAAAATGACTATACAATAAATAGTATGCTTTTGGTAAACATTATAGTTTTTTAGAGCCTTTCTAGTTAGTTGAGAGCTGTTCATATATAGAACTTATAGAGAAAGTGGATGTTGAATGTATTTCTATATTTTGGGGAATACTTTGGAAAAAAGAAAATCCTTTGATTTGATTTGATTGTTTATTTCGTATAATAAAAGAATGAAAAAAGAAGATCAGATTTATAAATAATTAGGCTTGTATAAATAAGTAATGGGAAGAAGATGGGAAGAAGTATCTTCTTCCCATGAATTTTATTTCTTTAAATAATCAACGTAATTTAAAATATTTGCATTTTCGTCTTTGTATCCTTCGATTAAGCTTTTCTTTGATGTCATAATTGTCGTAATTCCAGGACCATGTCCCATCTTAATGCAGTCGCTGTGAATTACAATACCAATGCTCACGGATCCCTTTAAATATCCTCGTCCATAGGAATTATCGCAATCCCTTAAAAGAACCAAATCACCGAATTTAAGTTTATCAAGTCCATGCTTTTTAATTTCATCTAAATCTTCAGTCATTATGTCATAATCTCCAGAAAATGCAGTCGAAGATCCAATTCCAGAGCCCATTAAATAGGCAGGGACTTCAGCAACAATTGGGACTTTTAAAATTTCTTCCTCTTTTATTGGGATATTTAAAAACAATCTAGGGTCAATATTCATAACGATAATATCAGGATAGTCAAGCAATTTCAGCCCCTGACCGTATCCTTTTATTAATATTTTATCATCAATTGCCATTTTCTCTAGGTCGTCTTTTTCAAATTGTATTAATACGTGTTCTATTCCACCATGCTTTCCAATAACATAGCCCTTTGCACCTTTAGCATCGCCGGTAACAACTTTTGCTTCGTTTCCAATGCAGGCAAAAAGCATTAATGCATTGTTTTCGTTTTTATCTTCATTTCTTATAGAAACACCAGGTTCAACGTGATCACCTGACCATCCAAAGGCACTGTCACCTACTTTAACATTGTAGCTTATTCCGCCTGTAGCAGGCAAAATATGAGCGTTACCGGATGTATCAACTCTAAAGGGAGAAGGATTTATTGGATGATGAATTTTTCCCTGAAGAGACTGCATAACAGTTTTATCTATGTTTGTTCTTAACATAATACGACCTCTTTTCATATAATTATATTATTTTGTTTGTAAATAAAGTTATATATACTGTAAAAATACTTTATAAGCTCTGTAAGTTTCGTAAATGTCAACCTTGCTGGCAATTTCCCAAGGAGCATGCATACTTAAAAGTGCAACACCGCAGTCTACAACTTCCATTCCATATTCGGCTGTAATGTAAGCTATTGTTCCACCACCGCCTTGATCTACTTTTCCAAGTTCTCCAGTTTGCCATGTAATATTATGTTCATTAAATAAATTCCTGATTTCTCCTAAAAATTCAGCGTTAGCATCGTTGCAGGAAAGTTTTCCCCTTGAGCCTGTATATTTTGTAATTACGATTCCCTTGCCCATATAGGCACAGTTTTTCTTTTCAAGTACAGATGGGTAAATTGGGTCAAAGGCTGCAGATACATCGGATGAGAGCATTTTTGAATTTGCAAGGGCCCTTCTTAAATTAAGTTCATTATATTCACCCTTAAGGTTCATAACTTCTGCAACGGAATTTTCAAAGAATTTTGAGTACATTCCTGTTGCACCGTTACTTCCAACTTCTTCCTTGTCTACAAATAAAACAACACAAGTTTTATTAGGTACCTCTATTTCAAATATTGCTTCAAGGGAAGTATATGCACAAATTCTATCGTCATGCCCATAGGCCATGACCATACTCCTGTCTAATCCCACATCTCTTGATTTTCCAGCAGGAACTATTTCAAATTCTGCAGTAATAAAGTCTTCTTCAGATATATCATATTTTTCATTTAAAAGCCTTAATATATTAAGTTTTACTCTTTCCTTTGCTTCTTTATCTTCAATTGGCTGATTTCCTACTAAAATATTAAGATCCTCACCTTCAATTCCTTTCATAAGCTTTTTATCCATTTGGTCTGCTGCAAGATGAATTAAAAGGTCAGTTATGTATAAAACAGGGTCATTTTCATCTTCTCCAATAACTATGTTGATTTTTGAGCCGTCTTTTTTAACTACTACTCCATGGAGTGCAAGGGGAATAGTAACCCATTGGTACTTTTTTATTCCTCCGTAGTAGTGAGTTTCAAATAAAGCAAATCCTTCATCTTCATAAAGTGCATTTGGTTTTAAGTCTATTCTTGGAGAATCTATATGAGAACCTATGATATTCATTCCTTTTTCAATATCTTCTTTTCCGATTACAAATAAAGCTACAGCTTTGTTTTTATTATTTGCGTATACTTTATCTCCTGCCTTTAATTTTCTTCCTTCTTTTATTGCATCATTTAAATCAATATATCCATTTTCCTTAGCTCTTTTAATTATCTCAAAAACAGCTTCTCTTTCAGTTTTAGCGCTGTCCATGAAATTTTTATATCTTTCTGAAAATTCCATCGCTGTTTTTAAATCTTGAGGATTTAGTTTATCCCATACATATTCAAATTTTTTAGTTAGATTTTGTAATTCCTTTGTGTTCATTTTCATACCTCCTGTTTAAAATTATAAAATATTTTTGTATTGAGCTTTTTAGGTAATTGTCCTAAAGTTAAATATGTTTTCCTTTAAGAAACATTATGCTATAATGCTAATCTTTTCTACATATTAAACTTATCACAAAGACAAATTATAGTCAATTTAACATAAACAGGTTTGTTATTTGATTGATATTGTTACTTTTGCAAGAAATGTTTTTATAATAAATTATAAAGATAGTACTTTTCAAAAGTATTTAAACAATAAATATAATATTGGAAAATTTAATATAGAAGAATTATTAGAGGAAGATTATTTAGTGTATTATATACAAGGCAGTCAGACCTAAGACTTTATAGGGGGAAAGTCCCTACTTTAAGGACGGGAAGGCATGGTATTTTGTATGTAAAAGATGGACAGTTAAGGAAGCTGTCTGGCTATGAAGCCTTGCTTTTGCAGGGTTTCCCTAAACATTTGGCACAAAAAGTAAAAGACAAAATTATGCAGGGGAAGCTGCTGTTACAAGCTGGCAATTCAATGACGGTAAGTGTAATATCAGCAATTGGTACACAGCTTATAAAATATATAAAGGGGATTTGGGAATGAGAGATTTAGATTTAATACAATCTTGATGATGTTTATATATTACATCGGTATTTTATAGGTGAGATTAAGCAATATAAAGAAGGTACAAGAGATAAAAGAAGAATGTTTTTAGATGAAATGACTGAATTAGAAAGAAATACAATAATGGCTAAAAGGTTTAAATCTTTAATATAATAAAATCCCTTGAAAGGAAAAGGCTTTAGCAGGAGAAGTTTTTATGTGTCATTGATGTAAGACGAAAGAGAAAAAATAGCTGGAGGAAGGGGTAAAATAATAAGTTAAATGATGTAAATTTTTAAAGAAATTATTTAACAAAGAGAGAATATTATGAATATATTATATATCATTATTGAATTCTTCTATTATGTGTGCGGATTATTTATAAAGTAACTGTTATAGAGGTTATCTTAAGATACGCAAGTATTTTAGATTATAATAAATTATTTTTTTAAGATTCCTAAGAGTAAACTATATTTGTTTATATGCTTAATCTGCATATGTAGTAACTGTTTTACTATTTATTTTATATAAATAATAAATTAATGTTTTTATGAGAAAAATATGGTATAATATCTAAAAATATCAAAAAAATTTGTAAACCTCCCGTCCATTTTTAACGACTGGAGGTTTACAGCAAAATTTTGATATTTTAACCTTTGCAGGCCTTGAAAATCAAGCCACCCGCAACGGTTTTAATCTAACCACGTTGGAATTGAAATTTAATCTTCCTACTAAAAATCTATTCCTTGTAGCAAGTTTTAATCTAACCACGTTGGAATTGAAATTTATCCTTACATAGCTGACACTCATAATGTTGCTCAGTTTTAATCTAATCACGTTGGAATTGAAATAGAGTAACTTTTGATGGACTAAACTGGTGGTTAAGTGGTTTTAATCTAACCACGTTGGAATTGAAATATATTATCACTTTTAGCTACTCCTGTTACTTCAAATTATTTTAATCTACCAATCTTGGAATTCATTGCAATAATTATCACGAGGTGATTATTTTGCCTAATATGTATCTAATTTTTTCCCACAATCTTACAAAGGATCAGGAAGAAGATGCTAAGAAAAACTTAAAAATAGATAGGTTTATATATATGCCTGATGAGCTTAAAAATATATGGGGAAATATAAATCCCTATGGAGAGCTGCCAATAGATGATATTCAAAAGATAAAGGATTATATTTATAAAAATGCTAAAAAAGGTGACTACATCTTAATACAAGGTGACTTTTGGGCAGTATATAACCTTGTAAAATGGTGCTTTGAAAAAGATTTTATACCTGTATATTCAACTACAAAAAGGGTGCATGATGAAAAGGATTTAAAAAATGGGCAGGTAGAGAGCAGAAAAATATTTAAACATGTGAATTTCAGAAGATACCAATAAAATTATAGAAATATAAAAACATTGCCATAAGGCTCACAGTATATAATCCTATAATTTAATCTGTACTATAAGGAAAATAAAATCCCTCATGGGTTAAACATGAGGGACTTTAGGTTACCAACCTTAATTCATTTTAAGGAGAATAAAGACGATTATAAAGTTTTAATATCAAAATTATTTATATTTAGTTTTGGATATATTTCCTTTAGTTTTTCATAATACCTCTTCCCATTATTAATATCATTTCTACAATTAGATTCATCTCTATCTTCTAAGGAGTGGGCGATATTATTTCTTATATCTTTAACATTTAAATAAGTTTTGCAAAATTTTTCAACATAATTATTAGAACTATTTCTATTATAAAACAATATACTTTTTGCATTATTTCTGTTACTCTCATCATGCCAATCAACGTTCATTAACTCGCACATCTTTGTTACTATGGATTCCAGCATTGTTATATAACATGTTGCATAGCGTTTGTTTTCATAATACCAGTTTGCAAGCTCAAGTTGAAACATAGAATCCTCATCAATATTTGAAAATCTATCTATAAATTTTTTAATATATACATTAGCAAATTTCATAGGACCATCTAAACTATTAAAATCTTCCTTTTGAAGCTTTTCATGCTGGTTTTTAATTGCAGAAAGATAGTTTAAGTTAATTACATCTGATAGAAGGCTTATTTTTTAGATAATTTATTATCATATTTTTCAAGAAGCTCACTAACTAAATATCCATTACCATATTTATCAAGCTCATGTATTGCATTTATCCAATTTGAAATTTCATAAACTTTGCTTAAATTTACAACAGGTGCCTTATTATTATAATACCTTTTTGCTTCTAACATTCCATAAAATACCCCGTTTACCTTTAAATTCTTTGAAGATAGATTCTGAGCAAAATTAATCATAACGTATTGGAAAAGTGATAAAGATCTAAAAGAGTGAGTTATATCAAGATATATTTCATCATTATCCTCTAACAGTTCTTCAATCTTTTGCATTATTTTAAAGTTATAAAAAAGTTTCTGTTCATTTAATCCATATTTTATCAAAAAACATCTTGAACCTTTATGGCCTAAACTTTCATCAATAGCTTCTTCAACTGCTTTTAAATCATCTTCTGTTAATAAATAGTTTTGATAATCACTTTTTTCTATTTTGCTTGCAATTTCAAAATAAGTATCTTCATCAAAGTTCTTTTTATAGCTTTTATAAATTTCTTCCCACATTGAGCCCGCTGTACCTATAAAGAAAACCTTGTCAATATCATAATGTTGAATTAAGGCTTTTGCTACAAAGGCGGTATTGTATTCCTTATCTTCAATTATGTAAGTTATATTTTCATATTCCCTCTTTGAAGCTAAATCTATACTTCCGTCACTTTTTTTCACTTCATTTGTTCTGCCTGTGCCTATTCCAGTAATTAAAATTTTTGACATAAGAATTCCTCCTAAAATATATAATATTAAAAATTCTATTTTTTCATGTTTTTCCTTAAAATATTAATAAATAAAAGAAAAATATATATTTTTTAGCAGGAAATCACAAATAAATAAAGAAATATTAAATGAACTTAAAAAAGGGGGGATAAGATGAATGAGCTTTATGCTGCTGCACTTTTACATGATATAGGTAAATTTTATATGAGAACGGAGGATAAACAAAAGAAAAATGAATTAAAGAAAGAATATATAAATATATATATTCTGATGAAAATGCTTTTGCACCAAGGCATCAGGAGTGGGGGGCAAGCTTTTGTGAAAACCTCAACCTTGAAAACAATACTGTTATAAAAAATTACATAAGAAATCATCATAAACCTGATAATGTATATGAAAAGATAATAAGCATTGCAGATATGCTATCTGCAGGTGAAAGACAGCCAAGGGATGATGATTGTAAAAACATGTATTCAATACTATCTATTGTAAAATTAGATAAAGAAACTAAAAAGAAGGTAAAGCCTTTAACAAAACTATCCGAGTTTAAAAGCCTATTAGATTGTGAAGAGCAAAATTTAAAGCAGGCCTATAAAAAGCTTTGGGATGAGTTTAGTAACATAATTTCAGGGGAAAAGGATATTGAAAGGATATATTACATATTAAAGGAATATACTTCTAAGATTCCATCTGCTTATTATTATTCTTCCCCTGACATATCTCTTTTTTCCCATCTTAACACAACAGCAGCAATTGCTATATGTATTTATAAGCAGTTTGAGGAGGATATTGAAAAAAGATTTTAACTATATAAATTCTCTTTACACAAGAGTAAAAGAATATAAAGGCCAAATAGAGGATGAGCTTTTTTGCCTTATTAAAGGGGATATTTCTGGAATACAAAGCTTTTTATATAATATAAATATGGACGGGGCAGTAAAAAACCTAAGGGGAAGATCCTTTTATCTATCATATATTCTTGAAATTATAGCACGTTATATAGTTGAAAAGGAAGGGCTGACTTTAAGCAACATTTTATACTGTGGAGGAGACCATTTTTATATACTTGCTCCGCAAAAAAGCTTAAAAAATATTGATAAATATAGAGAAAAAATCGAGAATGTATTTTTAAAAGCCCATGGAATAGATATTACAGTTTTATTATCCTGCGTTAGTTTTGATGTTTCAAAGCTTGCAAATAAGGATTTTTCAGAAGTATTTGAAAAGGCAGGGATAGAACTTGAAAAAGTAAAAAGTTTAGCAAGGTTATAAATAATGAATTCTTTAAACCTATAAAACAAGAGGAGAATATTTGCCCAAATTGTGGAAGAAGCCTTATAAATGATATTTGCAGTTTCTGCGACTCCTTTAACAGATTAGCTGACAAACTTAATAAATCAAAATATATGAATATATGCAAAACCTATGAGTATAATGGGGACATTAAATCAGTTGATGATATATTTAAATCCTTTGGTTTTGAAATTTTGTTTTCAGATTCTGTAAATAAAAAAGCCTTTGCAATTAATAAAAAAGATGCAGATTTTAAAAATAATATGGGATATATTAAAACTGCAAAATATGTATATATGAAAGATGATAAAATTGCAGATCTTACACAAGTAGCTGATCTTTCAAAGGGGATTAAAAAGTGGGGGCTTTTAAGAGGAGATGTAGATAATTTAGGAAGGATTTTTAGTGAAGGATTAAAAGGTAAAACAAAAGATGAATCCAACAAATCAATTGCAAGGATATCAACTCTTTCAACTGAACTTGAGATATTCTTTGGATATTTTTTAGAGGAAAAGATAAAAAAGGATTATGATGCTTGTACTGTTGTTTATTCTGGAGGGGATGACTTTTTTATACTTGGTCCATGGAATTTGATTCCTTATATGGCAAAGAGCATAAGGGATGAATTTAGTTTGTTCTCGGGTGGAAATGAAAATCTTACGATTTCTATGGCAACTGAAATAGCTCCCGATGACAAATTCCCTGTATATAAAGTTGCACAGATTTGTGGTGAAAGGCTTGATAGGGCAAAGGAGTATAAAAGACACGGATCTACTAAAAATGCATTAAGCCTATTAGGAAATGTTATAGGCTGGGAGGAATTTGATAAATTAAAGGATGTTAAGGATGTTTTGATGGCTATATTGCAAAAGAATGTAACAAGGAATTTATTAATTGAGCAAATTTCATATTTTTTAAGCCTGGAAAAAACTTAATTTTTAGTAATACAAAAA
>JAOADY010000056.1 GCA_026417075.1 Caloramator sp. | reverse complement strand
TATGGCATCTTGGGCATGAAAGATTATTCATTAATTTGCACATAATTTCATCTCTCCTTTGGAGGTGTTTTATTGTTGGTTATATTTAAGATAACTCAAAGGGGAGATGAAATTCAAATATCATATAACTTAACAAAACTTGATTAAATTTAAGGAGGACACATTATGAAAATATCAAAGAAAGACGCTTTAATGTGGTTTGAATTTTTTTCAATGCTACCTGAGGATGAGGAAATTATGACAAAGCAGCAGGAGATAATATATGCTACTTTTGCACAAATTGAGGAGGCTGTGGAATATAGAAATGATATATTAAAGTCTCAGATAAAGGGTTTAAAAACTTTAAAGAACAGAACTTATTATGTAGGAGATGAGAATAAATTCCCCAAAGGGTGTATATCATGCCTTTTAGGTACTGGACTTAGTGCTGTAAGGAAAACAAATAAATGTAACATAGAGTGTAAGTTTTGCTATAATTATGGACAGCTTAATGATATTCCTCCAATAGGTGAGGGTATGTGGGAAATTGGAGGTACAAAATTTTACGAGAAGGATATTGATCTTCTCCTAACTATTTATAAAAAGCCAACAGGTATTGCCTATGTTTATTTAGAACCTTTTATGGAAATTGAGAAATATTATTCGGTTATAAAGAAGTTTAGCAATGCAGGTATTCATCAGCATTTATATACAAATGGAACTTTAGCAACAGAGGAGAATTTAAAGGCGTTAGGTGAAGCAGGGCTTGATGAGATACGTTTTAATCTTGGTGCTACTAATTGTTCAGACAAAGTTATAGAAAATATTAAAACAGCTAAAAAATATATAAAAAGCGTAGGTATTGAAACACCTATGACAATAGAGTTTTTTGAAACATTTTTAAAGAAAAAGGAAGCTATTTTAGATACAAAGATTGATTTTATAAATTGTGCAGAGTTGCATTTGAACGAGAATAATATAGGAAATTATTATGGAGAAAATATGTATATTTCAAGATTAGGCTATATATCTCCAATATGGAGCAGGGAATTGACTTTAAAGTTTATGAAGATAGCAGATGATGAAAAGTGGGATTTAGTAGTTCATGACTGTTCTAATTATACAAAGTTTGCAAGAGGATTAAATTTAAGCAGCAAAGAAGGAAAATGGTTTGGATGTAGCAATTATTCTTGTGAATTCCAAAGGATTCCATATGAAGTATTTTTACCCATACTTCGAGATGAAAATTTTAAATTTTTAAGTGAAGAAGAACTGCCAAGGGGTTATAAAGTAGGAGAGATTGTATTTTAGAAATTATTTTTTATTTTGCTGTGATTTTTGCAGATTAATAATTTTTATAGCTGATAATATACAGGTTGTAAAATAAATATAATTTGGAACAAATTCTAAAATAATCCGTCTTATAGATGGAAGATAAAATGAGGAGGTTTTAGAATGATAAAAAAATCTATATTCTGTATCTTATTGGCTATAACATTTATATTTTCAAGCCAGACAATTACATTAGCAACAAATAAAAAGGCTCAGTCAAATACTAATTTTTCTCTAAAAAAGGTAGCAGTGGAACAAAAAAAGATCGAAAATGTTACAGAGGGAGAAATTAAAGCTGTTGTTAATAAAAAAACAGGAACTATGATAACAGTTGTATCAAACAGTAAAAATGCAAAATTCAAGCAGGTAGTATTTAATGTAACAAAGGATACACAATTTATTAAAGGCACAAGGGATGATTTAAAGAATGGATGTAAAGTGAAGGTAACCTATGGAATGGTGATGACAAGCAGCCTTCCACCCCAGACAAATGCATTTAAGATAGAATTTATAAAATAGTATATAAAAAGATAGTTTGGACATATTTTTGTACTTTAAAGGCTATATTTTGATGAAGGGGGTATAATAAAATGGCAGAAACAATACTGATAATATTGTGTATTATTTATTTGACTTATAAAATTATTTTTAAAGTACCTAAAGACATAAAAAGCCTTGAAAGCAAAGTTGATAATTTGCAATTACATTTAAAAGAAATAGAACTAAAATTAAAGGAATTGGAGAAGAAGATAGATAAAATATAACGAATAAAATCAGCTGAAAAATTTTTGTAAGATGGATTTTAAGTTGAAGAACAGTTGCTTATTTGTTATATTTATTGGAATATTAAATTAAAGCCTTAAATATAATTTAAGATTCTGCATAAACAGGGCAGCTCCTTTTATGAAGGGCTGCCTTGTTTATGCTTTGTTACTTGTCAACTAGGTGGCACTTGTAAATATGACAATTGTCATTTAAGTTTGTTCTTAAAATCACTATTTTTAAGGATTTAAAACTTATATTATATAATTAAAGGAAAGTATTGGAGGGTTAATATGGTTGTTGAAATTAAAAACCTTATTAAAAGATACGGAAATGTACTTGCTGTTGACAATATTAATATGAGCATAAAAGAAGGAGAGATATTCGGGCTTCTAGGGCCTAACGGTGCAGGAAAGACAACTATTATAAACACAATCGTAGGGCTTTGCAAAATTGATGGCGGGG
>JAOADY010000033.1 GCA_026417075.1 Caloramator sp. | reverse complement strand
TGCCTTCGGCATGCCTATTTTTTATAAATTTCCTATTTATTAAAAACTATTTTTTAGAATTTAGTAAAAACCTAAGTAATTTTGAGTAATTATACGTCTAGCTACGCTATTTTTTCATATTTACTTAACACAATCAAATTTATTTATATATTATATTAAAAAAAGGCAGCTTATAGACCAGTTGATCCAAAGCCGCCTTTATCTCTTTTTGTTTTATCAAGTTCATCAACTTCAATTATTTCAGGGATTTCAATTCTGTTTATTACCATTTGAGCTATTCTATCGCCTCTATTAATGGTAAAGGGTTTGCTTCCAAAATTTATCATAATAACATTGATTTCTCCTCTATAATCACTATCAATAGTTCCAGGAGTATTTACAAAAGATATTCCATGCTTTAAAGCAAGACCGCTTCTAGGCCTTATTTGAGCTTCGTAATTTTGTGGAAGTGCAATTGAAATACCAGTAGGTATAATTTTAATTTCCATCGGGTTTATAATAATACTTTCAGTTACGTTTGCATAAAGATCCATTCCGGCTGAACCTGAGGTCATAAATTGAGGAATAGGAAGATCTTTTGCATTTTCAAGTCTTTTAATTAAGAGTTTCATATAAACCTCCCAAAACGTCTTTTAATTTGTATTCATCAATATTCCGTCCAACAGCTGCTGCTGAAAATATACCTTCTTTAAAAACGATATCTATTATTTCGTTAACATCATCTATTGTAATCATATCAATTTTATTAAGAATTTCTTTAGGATCAAAAACTTTATTAAGCATAAGTTCTGATTTTCCCATACTAAACATCCTGCTTGAAGTGCTTTCAAGACCTAAAATGTAATTGCCTTTTAATTGTTCCTTAGCTTTAATAATATTATCTTCATTCATTTTGTTTTTAAGCAAAGTTTTTATTTCGTTAAGTACCAGTTCCATAGCATTATTTAAATATTGTTCATTTAGTGCAAAATAAATGTTAAAAATACCTTTGTTTTTATATGCTGAAGGGAAAGAATATATAGTATATACATATCCTTCTTCTTCTCTTAATCTTTGAAACAATCTTGAACTTGTTCCTGCACCAAAATAATTATTAATTGCAAGAAGTGTATAAAGCTTATCGTTTCCAAGTTCTATTCCATTAAGAGTAAGTGCAATATGTATTTGTTCAATATCTTTATTTCTTACTATTATGTTCTTTTTTATATTTGGTGTGGATAAAGAAAAAGCAAATTTATTATTACTTTTTAAAGTTCCAAATGTTTCATTTAATTTTTTAATTAATTTATCTTCATCAAAATTCCCAGTAATTGATATAACAATATTTTCAGGAATATAAGTTTGATTAAAATAATTTATTATTTTTTCTTTATCTAATTCTTTAATTGTTTTATTAGTACCAAGTATAGGATATGATAAAGGATCATCTTCCCATGTTGCTATAGAAAGTATATCTGAAACAAGATCTTCAGGAGAATCTTCATACATATTTATTTCTTCCTGAATTACACTTTTTTCTTTTTCTATATCCTGTATTGAAAACTTTGGATTTAAAAGCATATCACTCAGTACATCAATTCCTACATCAAAATGTTCATCAAGCATTTTAACATAAAAACATGTAGCTTCTTTTCCAGTAAATGCGTTTATTTGACCTCCCAATTCTTCAATTTCAGCAGCTATTTGCTGAGCGGTTCGATTTTTTGTGCCTTTAAACATTAAATGTTCAATAAAATGAGAAACTCCATTATTGTCAGTATTTTCGTATCTTGATCCGCTTCCAATCCAAAGACCTATACTTATAGAGTTTACATAGGGGATATACTCTGTGATAACTCTAATTTTACTATCCAATATATATCTTTTGTACATATAATCCTCCCAAATTTAATTACATAATTTACAACTTTAAAACCAATATTCTTATTATAAATAATATTATTGTTTCAAGCAATATCGATAAATAAATTACAGCTTTAAAAAATAAATTTTATCAAACACAGTTTATATAAAAATATTTTCCTAATTTTAGGATAATATTCGCAAAAATCAATAAAAACTGTATATTACATAGCTTATTATATTATATTTTGTTACATTTTTGGAGAATTTTATATTGAAGATTATTTACTATTTAAAGCTAAGCATAAATAAAACAATTAATAGATTAATGATTAGATTAAAAAGACAGAACTAAGATATTTAATTTTAATATAAAAAATTAAAAAATATAAAAATAATAAAATGTTTTATTGTTTGCATAATATTATTTATGAATACTTTAGTTTTAAACAAATGAAAAAGGCTTTTTATAAAAAGCCCTTTACTACGAGTTGTTTTCTTTTTTTGTATCAATATCTTCTTTCTTTATTGCATCTTTCCTTGAAAGATTAATTCTTCCTTGATTGTCTATATCCGTTACCTTAACAAGTATTTCATCCCCAATGTTTACTACATCTTCAACTTTGTTTACTCTTTCATGGGCTAACTTTGAAATATGCACAAGCCCCTCTTTTCCAGGCAGAACTTCAACAAAAGCTCCAAAATTAGTTATTCTGTTAACTTTTCCCAGATATATTTCTCCTACCTGTATATCTTTTGTAATACCTTCTATTATTTTTTGTGCTCTTTTACCATTTTCAACATCAGGAGCACATATAAACAATCTTCCATCATCTTCAATGTCTATTTTTACTCCTGTTTCTGCTATGATTTTATTTATTGTTTTTCCTCCAGGCCCTATAACATCTCTTATTTTATCAGGATCTATCATCATAGTTATAATTCTTGGTGCATATTTTGAAAGTTCTTTTCTTGGTTTATCAATAACTTTTAACATTTCACTTAAAATAAACATTCTGGCTCTTCTTGCTTGATCTATTGCTCTTTTAATTACATCGTTTGGAAGGCCTGCTATTTTTGTATCCACTTGTATTGCAGTAATACCTTTTTCAGTACCTGCAACTTTAAAATCCATGTCACCGAAGAAGTCTTCTATTCCTTGTATATCAGTAAGAACTTCAGCTTCTGTAATATCATCATTTGTAACAAGTCCCATAGCTATACCTGCAACTGGTCTTTTAATTGGAACTCCTGCATCCATAAGTGAAAGGGTACTAGCACAAACGCTCGCTTGAGAGGTTGAACCATTTGAGCTTAATACTTCTGATACAAGCCTTATAGTATATGGAAATTCTTCTTCTGATGGTATAACAGGCTCTAAAGCCCTTTCAGCAAGAGCACCATGTCCTATTTCTCTTCTTCCTGGTCCTCTTAAGAATTTAACTTCTCCTGTAGAATAGGGAGGAAAATTATAATGATGCATATATCTTTTAAATTCTTCGTCTCCAAGACCATCAAGTACCTGAACATCACCTAAAGCGCCAAGAGTTGCAGCTGTCATAACCTGTGTTTGACCTCTTTGGAATAATCCTGAACCATGAGTTCTTGGGAGCATTCCTACGTCACAGTACAAAGGTCTTATTTCTTCGAAGCTTCTTCCATCTGGTCTGCGCTTATCCCTTAATATCATAGTTCTAACGTGTTCTTTCATAATTCTATACATAACATCATCTATATCTTTTTCAGCTTCTGGAAATATTTCAGCAAAATGTTCAAATACTTCTTGTTTTACTTCATCTGTTTTATTTTGTCTCTCTTCTCTATCTGTATACTGCAACGCTTCCCAAAGCTTATCAGTACAATATTCTCTTACTGCATTTTCTATTTCATCTGGAACATGGTAAAGCTGAGGTGTCACTTTGGGCTTACCAATTTCTTTAGTTATTTCTTCTTGAAATTTAATAATATCCTGGCAAGCATTGAATCCAAATATTATTGCTTCATACATGATATCTTCTGGTACTTCTTTTGCACCAGCTTCAATCATCATTACTCTTTCTTTTGTTGCGCATACTGTTAAATGAAGATCGCTTTTTTCTCTTTCTTCAGCTGTAGGATTTATGATAAATTTGCCGTCAATTCTTCCAACTAAAACTGCGCCTACTGGATTATCAAAAGGTATATCTGATATACATAATGCAAGGGAAGCTCCATTCATTGCAAGAAGCTCTGGAGGATTGTCAGGGTCAACAGATAATACTGTACAAACAATCTGAACATCATTTCTATATCCTTTTGGGAATAATGGTCTTAAAGGTCTATCAATGGCTCTTGCAGATAATATAGCTTTTTCAGTTGGTTTACCTTCTCTTTTAATAAACCCTCCAGGAATTTTACCTACGGCATAAAGCCTTTCTTCATAATCAACGCTTAATGGAAAAAAGTCAATACCTTCTTTAGGCTCAGGCGATGCATTTGCAGTAACAAGAACTACTGTTTCACCATAGCTTATCATAACCGCACCATTGGATAGCAAGGCATATTTACCAATATCTACTTTTAACGGTCTGTTTTCAAAAGTAGTTTCAAAAACACGATGCATTAATTAACCTCCTTTCAAATTAAAAAACACAAAAATTTATAAATATGTATATTTTATATTTATTAAAATCTCTACAAATTCTAAATGGTAGAGATTTTAATAGGCTTGACAATTATATAAGTATTTTTATTCTTGATAAAAAGATAAATATCAGTAAAAAATACTTATCATATGTATATTTTAAGTATAAGTTTAAAAAATTATAAGTTTAAAATAGTTTTACTTGAAAACAAATATACTTAATTATACCATAATTATCATATTGATTGCTAATTTTTTAAACATCTTTGAAAAATACTTATATAAACAATAAGAGCGGTTTTGCCGCCCTTAAAATGTTTTATTTTCTTATACCAAGTTCTTTGATTAAGTAACGATATTTTTCAATATCAGTTTTCATTAAATAGTTTAATAATCCTCTTCTTTGACCAACCATCTTTAGAAGTCCTCTTCTTGAATGATGATCTTTTTTATGTTGTTTAAGATGCTCAGTTAAATGATTGATTCTTTCAGTCAAAATAGCAATTTGAACTTCAGGTGATCCTGTATCTCCTTCATGTCTTTCAAACTTTTTTATTAATTCTTGCTTTTTAATTTTGTCCATAAAAACACCTCCAAATAATTATAAACGCCTAGCACAAAGCTTTCGCCGGAGATACGATAAACTTTGTACAGGTTACAGTGACTATTATATCAAAAGACATATCTAATGTAAACAAGAATTATCCAATTCAAAATATTTCTTTGCAGTATATATGTCATCATAAACTTTATTTTTAAGTTCAGTAATATTATTAAATTTTACTTCGTCACGTAAAAACTTTAAAAATTCAATTTTTATAAATGAATTATAAAGATTTTCACATACATTTAATATATGAGTTTCAAGTATTCTTTTTTTACCATCCAATGTAGGAGCAAAACCTATGTTGCTTATGGATGGATATTTTTTTTTGTCAATATAAGTTTGTGTAATATATACTCCATTTCTAAGACAAAGATTAGCTGGAATATCTGTATTTGTAGTTGGAAACCCCAACTTATTTCCAAGATGCTTGCCCTCTATTACTGCACCATAAAAAAACAAATTATATCCGAGCATTATATTTGCTTCTTCAATATTTCCTTCTTCTATTTTTTTTCTTATTTTGCTACTTGATATAATGGTATTATTATAAGTAACCTTTTCTATTACTTTTAAATCATATTCATATATATTTTGGCATTTTCTTAAAAAATCAACATTTCCAGTTCCTAATCTTCCAAATGTAAAATTATAACCACAAATTATTGATTTTACATTAAATTGATTATGTAAACAATTTAAAAAATCATCTCTTTCCATATTTGCAAACTCAATATCAAAATCTATAAAAAATACATAATCAACTCCCAGAGATTTAAAAATTTGTATCTTTGTTTTATTATCAGTTATTATTTTTATATTATGTTTTGGTTTTAAAACATTAAAGGGGTGTTTGTTAAAAGTAAAGACTGCACTTTTTATTTTTTTTGATTTTGCTACTGATACAGCCTCTTTTATTAATTTTTGATGACCTATATGGATTCCATCAAAGGTGCCAAGAGCAATACACAAATCTTCTTGCACTTTTATATTTTGTATTTTATCTTCTATCACAATCATATTTTACACCTTTAAACTAATAATTTTTCTATGAATAAATTATTATTATTAATTTTTCCTATTGCTATAAATAAATCTTGTTCAATATATACCTTTACTATTTCATTTTCAAGATATTCTAATGAATTTGAAATTGGTATATTATTACCATTCATCAATCTTTTATAAAATTTTTTATCTATATATATTGATTTCATATCTAAAGCATAATCAGGTCTAAAAATCTTTTTGTCAATATCATCAGGATTTATCTCTGTTAATAAAATACTGTTTTCTAATGAAAACTTCCCTGTATTTGTCCTTATTAAAAAACTCATATAAGCTCTACAACCAAGTTTTCGTCCTATATCTCGGCATAAACTTCTTATATATGTACCTTTAGAACAGCATATTTTAATTATAGCAGTTGGAGGATTAAATTTTAAAATATTAATATCATAGATATTAACTTCTCTTTCTTTAATTTCAGGAACAATTCCCTCTCTTGCAAGATCATAGGCTCTTTTGCCGTTAATTTTAACAGCAGAGAAAATAGGGGGGACCTGCTTAATCTTCCCCTTAAAACTATCGACTATGGACTTAAAGGCACTATAATCAATAGTTTCACAATTAATATCATATTCAAATAATTTTTTGCCATACTTGTCACAAGTATCGGTTTCATTCCCTAAAGTTAATTCACAGATATAGGTTTTTTTATCATTCATAATATAGTCCACTATTTTTGTGGCCTTACCAAGGCATACAGGCAGTACACCGCAAGCATTTGGATCTAATGTGCCAGTATGACCAACTTTTTTTTCTTTCAATGTTCTTTTGACATATGAAACAACATCTTGTGAAGTCATTCCGGGAGGTTTTAAAACATTAATTATACCATTCATTTATTATATTTCACTTCCAAAACAGTTTTAACAGCATCTAATATTTTATTTTTAACTTCAGAGATACTTCCTTCAATTGTACATCCAGCAGCTCTTATATGACCTCCACCGCTAAAATAAGAAGCTATTTTGCTAACATCAACATAGTTTTTAGATCTCAAACTAACTCTGCATTTTAAATCATTTACCTCTTTTATAAATACTCCAACTTCAACAGTATCTATATTCCTTGCAAAGTTAATAAATTCATCAGCATCCTTTTCTTTAGCATTACATTCATCAAGTAATTTATATGGCATAGTTAAAACTGCAACTTTATTATCATAATAAATTTCTAAAGTAGATAAAACTTTTCCTAATAATTTAGTCTGAGACAATGTCCTTGAATCATAAATTTTGCTGTAAATGTCAGAAAAATTAATACCTGTATTTATTAAATCTGCTACTATATTAAAGGTCATTGATGTAGTATTTGAATATTTAAATCCTCCCGTATCTGTAAGAATTGATGTATAAAGGCACATTGCTGTATTTTTACTTATATTATATCCATTTATTTTAAGAATTTGGTATATTATTTCTCCAACGCTTGATGCATTTGAATCTACATAATTTATATCCCCAAATAATGTGTTTGATATGTGATGATCGATGTTTATAATTATATCGCTACTGTTTAATAATGATTTTAATTCTCCAAGCCTGTCAACATCACCGCAATCTAGTATAATCAGGCAGCTGTATTTGCTGCCTGTATTATATCTTTTTATATGCTCAAATCCAGTTAAAAAAGAATATTTTTCTGGAAGAATATCATCAACAAAAAGATCTACTGACTTTCCAAAATCTTTTAGTGTATTGAATAAGCCAAGCATTGAACCTATACTATCGCCGTCAGGAGACACATGGGATACTATAGCAAAATCGTTATAATCTTTTAAAATATGTCCTATTTTATTTAGAACCATCATGATTAATCTCTTTTAATATATTTGATATATGCATCCCATGCTCAATTGACTTATCAATTTCAAAAACCATTTCAGGAATATATCTTGCTTTTAGTTTATTTCCAACTTCTTTTCTTATATATCCTGATGCGCTTTTAAGGCCTTCAATACACTTTTCTTTTTTATCAGTATCACCTAAAACACTTATATATATCTTTGCATATCTTAAATCTTTAGTAACATCAACATGGGTTATAGATGTAAGCATTGGAATTCTTGGGTCTTTAAGCTCATTTTGAATAATATTGCTGACTATTTTTTTTATTTCTTCTGACAATCTCGATGTTCTGTCAAAACCCATATTTAACACCTCTATTAATCTCTTTTAATTTCTTCCATTGTGAATGCTTCAATTATGTCCTCTTCCTTAATATCATTAAATTTTTCAATTGTTAGTCCACATTCAAAGCCAGATGCTACTTCTTTAACATCATCTTTAAAACGTTTTAAAGATGCAAGCTTTCCTTCATATATTACAATTCCGTTTCTAATTACTCTGACGCTGTTATTTCTGTTTATTTTTCCATCTTCTACATAACAACCTGCAATTGTACCTATTGATGAAACTTTGAACGTATTTCTAACAACAAGCCTTGCTGTTATTACTTCCTTATATTCTGGTTCTAGCATCCCTTTCATAGCTGCCGTTATATCATCAATAGCTTCATATATTATTCTGTAAGTTTTTATTTCGACCTTTTCTCTTTCAGCAAGCTGCATAGCCATAGGCTCAGGTCTTACATTAAATCCAATAATAAGAGCGTTTGAAACAGAAGCAAAAGTTACGTCTGTTTCAGTTATAGCTCCAACACCACCATGAATTACGTTTACTCTAACTTCGTTGTTAGAAAGTTTCTCTAAGGATTGCTTTATTGCTTCTACTGAACCTTGTACATCTGCCTTAACTATAATATTTAAATCTTTTACTTTGCCTTCTTGAATTTGGCTGAATAAATCTTGTAAAGATACCTTTGAAGTACTTGCATAATGATATTCTCTTTCTTTAGTTTTTCTAATTTCAGATATTTCTCTTGCTGTTTTTTCATCAGCTACACAATACATTATGTCTCCTGCATTGGGCACTTCTGAAAATCCAAGAACTTCAACAGGGATAGAAGGTAATGCAGATTTAACCTTTTTACCTTTATCATCGATCATTGCTCTAACTTTTCCAAAGGCTGTTCCTGCTACAATACAATCTCCAGTTCTAAGCGTACCCTTTTGCACAAGAACAGTTGCAACAGGTCCCCTTGATTTGTCAAGCTTAGCTTCAATTATAGTACCTTTTGCAGTTCTATTTGGATTTGCTTTTAACTCTTGCATCTCTGCAACTAAAAGTATCATTTCAAGAAGGTTATCAATACCTTCTTTAGTTC
>JAOADY010000157.1 GCA_026417075.1 Caloramator sp. | reverse complement strand
ATATTACAATGCCAAAAATAGTAAAGGTCAAATTAACTGGGGCTCTTAAACCTTATGTTTCTGCAAAAGATATAGTTCTTGAAATATTAAAAAGGCTTACTGTTAAAGGCGGTGTTGGAAAAATACTGGAATATGCAGGTGATGGTGTTAAAACATTATCAGTACCTGAAAGAGCAACAATTGCAAATATGGGTGCTGAACTTGGAGCAACTACATCCATTTTCCCATCTGATGAACAGACCTATAAATTTTTAAAAGCCCAAGGAAGAGAAATGGATTTTATAAATTTAAAGGCCGATGAAGGAGCCGAATATGACGAGGAAATAGAAGTAGATTTATCAAGCCTTGAACCTTTAGCTGCATGTCCCCATAGTCCTGATAACGTCAAAAAAATATCTGAATTAGGAAATGTAAAAGTTGACCAAATTGCAATAGGCAGTTGTACTAATTCATCCTACACAGATATTATGAAGGCTGTTCAAATACTTAAAGGAAAAACAGTTGCTGAAAATGTATCCTTAGTAATTTCACCAGGTTCAAGGCAGGTACTTAATATGATATCTCAAAATGGAGGATTGTCAGTTTTAATTTCATCAGGAGCAAGAATATTAGAATGTGCCTGTGGACCATGTATTGGTATGGGACAATCTCCAGCAACAGATGCTGTATCTTTAAGAACTTTTAACAGAAACTTTGAGGGGCGTTCCGGAACATTATCTGCTAAGGTTTATATAGTTAGCCCAGAGGTTGCTGCGGCATCAGCAATTACTGGATATATAACTGACCCGAGAAATCTTGACATCGAAAAAAATATAAAAATTGAAATGCCTGAAGAATTTATAATAAATGATAACATGATAATACCCCCATCTGAAAATCCTAACGATGTAGAAATACAAAGAGGTCCTAACATAAAACCTTTCCCAAAGGCTCTTCCTCTTTCTGATAATCTAAATGGAAAGGTTCTTATAAAACTCAATGATAATATTACAACTGACCATATAATGCCATCTAATGCAAAGCTTTTACCCTATAGGTCAAACATACCTTACCTTTCAGAGTACTGTTTAACGCCCTGCGATAAATTTTTTCCCGAAAAAGCAAGAAAATTCAACGGAGGATTTATAATAGCAGGGGAAAATTACGGACAAGGTTCAAGCAGAGAACATGCGGCTTTAGTTCCTCTATATCTTGGAATAAAGGCAGTACTTGCTAAATCCTTTGCAAGAATACACATGGCAAACCTTATTAACAACGGAATACTTCCTCTTATATTCAATAATCCATGTGATTATGATGATATAGATGAACTAGATGATTTGTTTATAGAATCCTCAATAAGCCAAGTTAAAAATAAAACTGTTATAATTAAAAATAAAACAAAAAATAAAGAATATAAGATGCTTCTTAATATAACTGACAGACAAGCTCAAATATTAATATATGGAGGACTTTTAAATTATACAAAATAAAATAGCAAATTATAGGAGGAATACTATGAGCTACAATATTACACTCATCCCTGGAGACGGAATTGGTCCTGAGGTTATAAATGCTGCAAAACTAATCCTTGAAAATTGCGGCATAAGTTTTGTCTGGGATATAGTTGAGGCTGGTGAAAATGCAATAAAAGAATACGGCACTCCCCTTCCCCAAAATGTAATAGATTCTATAAATAAAAATAAAATAGCTTTAAAAGGCCCTGTAACAACTCCTATTGGAACAGGATTTAAAAGCGTAAACGTAACATTAAGACAAACTTTTAATCTATATGCAAATGTAAGACCAGTTAAAACTTTTAAAGGTATTCCCTCTCGATATGAAAATATTGATTTAATAATTGTAAGGGAAAATTCCGAAGACCTATATAAAGGTATAGAGCACATGATTGATGATGATGCTGCAGAGAGCATTAAAATAATTACAAGAAAAGCAAGTGAAAGAATTGCAGATTTCGCATTTAAACTGGCAGTTAATGAAAAAAGAAAAAAAGTTACATCTGTTCATAAGGCAAACATAATGAAATGCACAGATGGGCTTTTTATAAATTGTTCAAGAAAAATAGCTCAAAACTACCCAGAAATTGAATATGAAGAAATGATAGTTGACGCAATGAGCATGAAGCTTGTTTTATCTCCTGAAAAATATGATGTTCTTGTAATGCCTAACTTATATGGAGATATATTATCTGACCTTGCAGCAGGTCTTGTAGGCGGTCTTGGTATGGTACCCGGTGCAAACATAGGATTGGATACAGCAATATTCGAACCAGTTCATGGCTCAGCTCCTGATATTGCAGGAAAAAATAAAGCAAATCCTACTGCCGCCATACTTTCTGCTGTTATGATGTTAAAATATATAGGAGAATTTGATGCAGCCTCAAAAATAGAAAATGCACTAAACATTGTACTCAATAATGAAAAATATAGGACTTTTGATATTGGAGGAAATACTAAAACAATAGAATTTGCACAGGCAGTAATTGAATATATGAAATAAAATTCCTAGCAAACAATATTTTTAATAAAACTTTTATTAAAATTATGGGGCTATTGCATCAAGAATAAACACTAAAATATATTGTGCTAATTTTTAATTTGCAAATCTCTTAGTGCAACGGCCCCTAATATATATAATCCATTAAAAGAATAATATATTTTTAGAGTTATATTTACTTTTTATCTTCTATTTTTAAAAAGTAAATATACACCAAATATTATAAGAAATACAGGAAATAGATACTCCCTTATATTATAAAACTCAGGCAAAATTTGTTTTAAAGCCATATAAATTGAAATTACAATCATAATTATCGATACCATCAAATTTCTATTATCTCTATTTCCAAAAATATAATTTTCAAAAAAGCCTATACCTATTCCCAAGGGATAAACAAAATATATCTCTCTGTGATAAATACCATTTGTTATCGTATTAAAAAGAAACAATAATCCATAGGTTAATAGTATACCTCCAATTATCAAGCTGCTTGATTTATCACTGCCAGCAAAAAAATTATAATGTATTGTAATTCCTGGAACTATTAGAAAAAATGGCCACAAATAATTCCATATGTTAATATCTATTCCTAGGGTTCTTTGAGTAATAAGTATAATTCCTATTACAATAAGCAAAAATCCTACAAATATGTTTTTGTTCAAAATAACACCACCTTTTAGCATATAATATTCTTAATATCATTATATACTAAAAGGCAGTAAATCCAATAATTTTTTTAAATAATGTTAAGATTGATCTAATCCATTAAGTACTTTATCATAAACATTTATCATACATCGATTTCCATCATAGTGGGAACAGTTTTCGCAACTAACACCGCTGTAGTTTAAAAAAGAATTATTGGTTTTCCTTGGGCTATAATCGCTACAACTTGCCGCTACAGCCATAAGCTGTTCTTTATTTATCAAAATCATCTCCTCCTTTTTCAATCTTTATTTTCTACAAAATAAAAAATAATATACAGTCTTTATTTGAAGCTTAATCAATTTAATAATATATACAAATTTAGTAAATTTAGTAGTATAATAATCATAAAGAATTTAACAGGCTTTAAATAAAAATAATTTTATTTTTATAGCATTATAGCGATAAAAAGGAGGAAAAAAATGAAAAAAATATTTATTATAATTTTAATAACACTTTCATTAACTTCCTGTTTTAAAGTTCCTTATAAACAAAACAATTCTTCTAATGAACCTTCACAAGAAATTATCAGTAAAATTAGCGATTATTTCCCTTTTACTTCAAACATAAGGATGCAATATGAAGGCATAGGAAATGAATACGCTGAAAAGGAAATATATGTAGACTATATAAAAAATAATAGAATTCAACTAAGAGTTTTAAATCCAGGAACAATTATAGGTCAGGTTATTGAAAACAAAGATGGAGAATTAAGATTAATAGCTTCTGTAGGAGAATTTTATAATCGTGATGATTTAACATACTATAATAATAGTAATCCAGAAATACTATTAAAGGAACCTCTTAAAAAAGGAACAAGCTGGACTTTGCCAAACGGATATAAAAGATATATTTCAAATACTGACGTTAATATTCAAATTCCCGCTGGAAACTTTAAAGCTTTAGAAGTTACGACAGAATATCCTGATTCAAAAACTTATGATTATTATGTATTAAATATAGGTCATGTTAAAACTGTTTACAAATCAAAGGATTTTACCGTAGAAACAAATTTATCAAAAATAGAAAAAAATTCTTTTGTAAATCAAACTATTAAATTTTACTATCCTGATTTTGATAACGATAGAACAATTTTTATAAAACAAAAAATTGTTTTTAAAACAAATGATAATTTAAAAGATATCTTTGAAGAATACTTTAAAAAATCTCCAAAGGGAAAATTTAAATTAATGAGTAGTAATACTAAAATAAACAATTTATACTTAAATAGAGCTGAAAACAAAGTTTATATTGATTTTTCAAAGGAATTTGTTTCTGAAATGAATGCAGGCTCTTCTTTAGAAGCTCTTTTACTTCAAAGCGTAACCAACACTTTAGGTGATTATTATAATGTTGATAAGGTATATATCTCTCTTGACGGAAAGCCTTATTCTTCAGGCCACTTTCAAGTTGAAAAAGGAGAACCTTTCTTCGTTGATTATAAAAATGTTAAAGAATATAAATAAAATTGTGGCACCCGCTATGGTGCCACAATTTTATTTTTCTCTTATTGGTATTGATTCTTCTGAAATTGCTTCAAGATTATCTTCCCATAGATACTTTTTGGTTTCACTAACGATTACTCCGCTTAGAGCTATCAAAGATATTAAATTAGGCAATGCCATAAGTCCATTTGCAAGATCTGATAAATCCCAAACTAGCCCTAGTGAGAATACTGAACCTAAATATACAAATATTACCCATAATACTCTATAAGGAAGAACTGCCTTTTTACCAAGCAGATATTCTATTGATTTTTCACCATAATATGACCAGCCGAGTATTGTTGAAAATACAAAGGTTAAAAGTCCAACTGTAAGAACTATAGGTCCAACAACGGGTATCTGAGAAAATGCTACTTTTGTAAGAGCTGCTCCTTTTAATCCTTCCGCCCACTTACCTGAATTAACAAGAACTATACCTGTCATAGCGCATACAACAACTGTATCCCAAAAAGTTCCTGTTGCTGAAACAAGAGCCTGCTTTACCGGATTTCTTGTCTGTGCTGCTGCTGCAACTATAGGAGCACTTCCAAGACCTGATTCATTTGAGAAAAGTCCTCTTGATACACCATATCTCATAGCCATCATAAGCGTTGAACCAGCAAAACCTCCAAAAGCTGCCTGTCCTGTAAATGCTGATTTAAAAATAAGCGCAAGGGTTGCTGGAATAGTTTTATAGCCCATTATAAGAAGTATAATACAGCCTAAAACATAAAATCCAGCCATAAAGGGAACAAGAATATCACATACCTTTGCTATATTTTTTATACCTCCAAGTATTACTACTGCAGTTAATACCGCCATTACAATACCAGTTATATAAGTTGGAATTTTAAAAGTTTCATTTACCATAACTGCTATTGAGTTAGCCTGCACCATACATCCTATTCCAAAAGCAGCTAAACTTGCAAATAGTGCAAATAACACTCCAAGCCATTTCTTTTTCATACCATATTCAAGAACATACATAGGTCCTCCTGCCATAGTGCCATCGGAGGTCTTTACTCTATACTTAACTGATAGAAGTCCTTCAGCATATTTTGTTGCTATTCCAAATACACCTGTAAGCCATGTCCAAAGT
>JAOADY010000132.1 GCA_026417075.1 Caloramator sp. | reverse complement strand
ACAGCCCCTTTGTTGGTATTTTGTTCACACTTATTATATTCGACATTTGGGGTGAATTTCCTTTTTGCATTACTAAAAATTAAGTATTTTCAAGGCTTAAAAAATATACAATTTCCTCAATTATTTGTTTCACACTAACCGTCTATCCCCCGCATGTCTAACAAGACAGATATTTATAGAATAATCGATATAATAAGTAACCGTTCCTCAGCCTGTCCTAAAATCTCCTGCCAAAAAGGCTCAGGAATTTCCCTGAGCCTTTTTGGCATCTGTCTTATCAATAAGCTCTCTATAATACTTTAAAGTTATATCTTTGTTTTTGCTGTTTATAAAAACATAACTGCCCTTTAGCTTTATAGCTATAAAAGGTGGTACTTTATTGTATATAAAAAGTTTAGATGAACCATAACCGTTAACGTTAAAATTTCCAAGGCAATAAATATTACTTCTAGCACCATTGGTTTTGTATTTATGAGGCATTTTATCTATAATTTCAATCTTCTCAATTTCGCTTAATTTAAAGCTGTATCCGTACACAGGGGCAGAGATTTTAACATCATCCCCTGTGATTTTCATAGTAAAGTCAGCCGTATCAAATTTTATTAACATTATTGATAAAGGAATAATTACAGCTGCGATAAAAGCAAAAGTCAAAAAAGCTATAACCTTTCCCCATCTGTGAGCCATATTAATGGTAAAACCATATCCTATACGTTTTTCAACCATTAAATTGCTGTCATTAGGATTATAATAATATCCCCTTTCCCAATATTCATCATCATCTGCAATTAGGGAATCATTGGACAAACTTAAAATTCTATTCTGCATATATTTTATTTTACTTTGAGTAGTAATGATAAGTGCTATGCTCAAAAGCGTTGATAATATAATGGCTATAGTTAGAACCATTAAATTAAAATATATTTTAAAAATGTTTAAAAATATAAACATTAAACAGAATGCATCAATATATGAAAGTAAAACATAACAAATAGACCAGTACCTTTTATAAATAAAGTTGCAGTATAGATTTACCTTTGTATCTTCACTGTATACCATAGACTTTTCAGATTTATATAAATTATAAAGATAAACATATAAAAGCAGAGTAAGTATAGAAAGTAGAATATAAATTAAATGATATATTTTAAAGTTTGTCCTACCTAAATAAGCAATAATAAAGGGCATAAGGCTTATTATAAAGGATGGTATAAAGTAGAACTTTGATATGGGCATCTTATCTTTAAGCCTTGAAACTTCCGTATCTATAGTTATGATGTGCCTTGAACCGAAAAACCAGCCTTTACTTTTTTTAATCTCATAAAGCTTTCTAAAATGTTTCATATATATATAATTTCCAAGATATAAAAATAGAGCAAACCAAATAAACATGTAAATAATAATTAAAGAAGGATAGTTTTGAAAAAGGAGAGTAATAAAAGAAGCTGAAAAGAAAATCCCAGCCAAAATATTAATTATCCTTTTATAATCCTTTATTATGCTTTTAACAACATCATCTTCAAGATTCTGATAGGGAAGAGTAACCCCAAGGATGATGTTTCCCTTTGCCTTTGCCCCGTCCATATATGTTGCATAGAGGGATATTGCCAAAATAAAAAATACGAAAAGAATTATAAAAATAAACATTATGCTTCACATCCTTCTACATTAATTATATTAATTTTCTCGAATATGTTTTTGCACATTTTCAAAAAATCATCCCTATTAATTCCCTTTAATTCAGACTCTGCGATTATAAGCGATAATTCTTCCTCAAGCTTTTCCCTAAATTCATATGATGTATCTTTTCTTGGACATATTTTAGCACCGTGCCTTCTGTCTATTTCAATAAATCCTTCGCTTTTTAATATGCTGTAGGCCTTATTTACGGTCATAACGTTAATTCCTGCATCCTGTGCCATTTGACGTACTGTTGGAAGATAATCCCCAACCTTTAGCTCACCCTTTGCAATCCCCATTACGATTTGATTCCTGAGCTGAAGATAAATAGGTATGCTGCTTCTCATATCAAGTTTTATTATCATAATAACACCTCTTAGTATTATTTGTATTATATATTATAATACAAATAATACTAATGGGCAATAGAGTGCCACCCAATTGACAAGTGACAAAGTTTTTAATATTGCCCTTAGGGGCAATATTTATTTTGGACAACCCAAGGGACAGTTACTTATTTTAGATACTCTATGAACAAAATAGGGGAACATGCATAGAAATAATATAATTATTTCATATAATAAGTAACCGTCCCTTCCCCCTACATTAGCTTCAGAGGGGACAGCAAAATTTTTAAAGGAAAATAAAGTAGAGTGCAGAAAGGTTTCCTTTGAGAGAGTTTTGAATATGTTCTCAAAGGGAAAGATAGATTTAGTAATAAATACTCCCAATACGGGGAATATTAAAAACAGCAGGGGATATAAAATAAGGAAAAGAGCTACTGAGCTTAAAATTCCTCTGTTTACCTGCATAGATACGCTTAAAATTTATCTTAAAGCAGTGGACGTTAAAAGGAATGACTTGCCATTGTTTTACAACCCCCTCTCACATTATTTGAACATATAAAGGACGGGTATCCGCCCTTTATATTTTTGTATATTGAATACCACGGGTTAAGCCCGTGGTTCCAAAAGGCTTATAGCTATGAGTAGAAAAAATTAACCTCCTCTGATAGAATGTTTATGGGTTTGCCGACCATAACCAAATC
>JAOADY010000094.1 GCA_026417075.1 Caloramator sp. | reverse complement strand
TTTTATTGCCATCTTTTTACTTAAACTTTCTCTTTCAAAAGACAGCTTAGTTAGTTTATCACGTCTTTTCTCTTAAGTCAACCTTTTTTATTCGGAAGTTTTTTCTTAACTCCCTTTTTCTTTGCCGCTTCAAGCGACTTTCATATAATATCACTAACATGTATATAAAATATGAACTCAATTTCTAATTATAAAGAATTATATTCAATTTTCTACTGATTTCTAAATAATACTTTATATTTCATATATCGATACACAAGGATATGTTGAACTCTTATAATATTTTACAATCACACATTTGTATTAAGCAACATAATTATATATAAATAATATTTTGGAGGCTTTATATGTATAATTTATGTCCATATAAATTTAGGAATATGGATTTAGGAAATATATATGTTCTTGACTTTAAAAAGGGGGACATAAATGGTGATCTTATTAATGATAATATCTTTCTTGTGGGACAAAAAATCTTTGGGATTGAAAGCCCTTATGTTGACAATATAACTTTAATTGTGCAGGATGGTAAAACCAATGAATTCTTCACTATAACTCCTAAACAAAATTCTGGATATAACTCAACTCTATTTTTAGGAGATTTTACAGGTGATAAGAAAAACGATATATTAATTAGTATAGATTCAGGGGGAAGCGGTGGGCTTGCATACTATTATATTTACTCCTTTATTAATAATACATTTATAAAAATATTCGATTATGAAGAGTTTAATAATAAATATAATTATAAAGTAACATTCGTTGACTTTTATCAGGTAATCGTTTTAGGCAGTAACTCTCAAAAATACACTATAGATATAAAATATAAAGGCAAAGAATATTTGTCAGAAATATATGATCCTAACGGAAAATTAAAAGAACCTATTGAAGGATGGGTAAATCCCCTTGGAGGGCTGTACCCTATCGACTTTAACAGGGATGGGGTATTTGAGCTTTACGCAATGCAAAGAATAGCAGGAAGATATAACGCAGATGCATTAGGATATGTACAAACATCTTTAAAATGGAAGAAAACAGATTTTGCTCCGTTTTTTCAAACTGTCGGTATATTTGGGTAAACCAAAAGCAGACATTAACAATGCCTGCCTTTGGTTTAAAAATATTGCTTTTTACATTTAATCCATAAACACAAAGATATGCTGTCTGTTTATCTAATTTTACTTCAAACCTGCTGTTCTTAAAACAATAAAAAATTCTCCAGTCTTATATAATTTAAATTCTTTTTCATCAAAAATTTTCACCTTCAAAAGCTATAAAAATTACTTTATTATTTTTTATATTAAATTTGATCCTAATTATTGCTCATTTCTTTAGATTTTCTTATACAATCCTTGACAGCCTTAATTACACTTCCTCTAAATCCTTCTTCCTCTAATGTTGCAACTGCTTCAATAGTTGTTCCTGCAGGAGAGCAGACCATGTCTTTAAGCTCTCCTGGATGTTTCCCTGTTTCCAAAACCATCTTTGCCGAACCTAAAACTGCCTGAGCTGCAAACTTATATGCCTTATCCCTTGGCATTCCTCCAATAACTCCAGCATCTGCTAATGCTTCAATAAACATAAACACATATGCAGGTGCAGAACCGCTTATTCCTATTACGCTGTCTATCAAATATTCAGACACTATCTCAGTTTCTCCAAAACTTTCAAAAATATCAAGAATTTCTTTTATCTCTTCATCGCTTACATTCTTATTTTTACATACAGCCGTCATTCCTGCATTTACTAAAGCTGGCGTATTGGGCATAGTTCTTATAATCTTCTTATTATCTCCTAATATATTTTCGATACTTTTTATTGTTTTCCCAGCTGCAATGGATACAATAATTTTTGAATCTGTAATACTATCTTTTATATCGCTTAAAACTACATCAAAAATATTTGGCTTTATTGCAAGAATTATTATATCCGCTTCATTTGATAGTTCTTTTGAATTTGTAGTTGTTTTAACATTAAAATCTTCTGCTATTTTTTTAAGCTTTTCTTCATCTAAATCGCACACTATAATTTCTTGGCTTTTTGCAATTTTAGATTTTATAATACCACCTATCATTGCCTGTCCCATATTCCCTGCACCTATAAAACCAATCTTCTTATTCATATTACTCCTCCTTATCATCAAATAAGTTTTGTTAAGTTATATGATATTTGAATTTCATCTCCCCTTTGAGTTATCTTAAATATAACCAACAATAAAACACCTCCAAAGGAGAGATGAAATTATGTGCAAATTAATCAATAATCTTTCATGCCCAAGATGC
>JAOADY010000072.1 GCA_026417075.1 Caloramator sp. | reverse complement strand
CCTCTGGATGGACATCTAATGAAGGAGGAGGAATATCCTATGATATTCACTATGCTAAAAGTGTAAGCGTTGAAAAAACTATATCGGATTGGCAGTACTGCGACAGGCTTGTTGGGATATATGAAGAAATGGGGATTCATATAAACAGGGAACCCTTTGGACCTTTGACAGGAACATTGGTACCGCCAAGTATGTCAAATTCAGTTGCAATAATAGAAGGTCTTCTTGCAGCTGAACAGGGCGTTAAAAATCTTACGTTAGGTTATGGACAGTGCGGAAATCTTATTCAGGATGTTGCAGCTATAAGAGCTTTGGTAGAGCAGGCAGAAGAATATTTTAAAGAATATGGATACGACATAGAACTTACAACAGTTTTCCATCAGTGGATGGGAGGATTCCCGGCAGATGAGTCAAAGGCCTTTGGTGTAATATGTACAGGTTCAGCAACAGCAGCTCTTGCCGGAGCTACAAAGGTTATAGTAAAAACTCCCCATGAGGCTGTTGGAATACCTACAAAGGAAGCAAATGCAGCGGGAATTAAGGCTACAAAGCAGACATTAAATCTTTTAAGAGGTCAGCGTCTACCCCTTTCAAAGGAATTAAAGGATGAAATAGAGCTTATAAAGGCAGAAACTAAATGTATAATTGATGAAGTTTTAAAACTTGGTAAGGGAGATATTGCGGTTGGAACCGTAAAGGCTTTCGAAGCAGGGGTTTTAGATATTCCCTTTGCCCCAAGTAAATATAATGCAGGGAAGATGCTTCCGGCAAGGGATAACAACGGAGCGGTTAGATACCTTGAATTTGGTAATGTTCCAATGAGCAAAGATATAAGAGATTATAATAGAAAGCTTCTTGAGGAAAGGGCAGAATATGAAGGAAGAGACGTCAGCTTCCAGATGGTTGTTGATGATATATTTGCAGTAGGTAGAGGCGTTCTTATAGGAAGGCCTGAAAAATAAAGGAGGATTTAAAATGAAAATAGTAGATGTTTTATGCAGTGCAGGAAGAACTGGTTTTTTCTTCGATGACCAAAGGGCTATAAAAAAGGGAGCAGAACACGACGGATTTACCTATGTTGGCGATCCTGTTACAGAGGGATTTAAAAAAATCAGGGTTGCTGGTGAATCAATATCTGTTATGTTAATTCTAGAGGATGGGCAAATAGCCTATGGAGATTGTGCAGCAGTACAGTATTCAGGAGCAGGAGGAAGAGATCCATTATTCCTTGCTAAGGATTTTATACCGATAATAGAAAAACATATCGCTCCAAAGCTTATAGGAAGAGAACTTGATAGTTTTAAAGAATTAGCAGAGGAAATCGACACTATGCTCGTTGATGGCAAAAGACTTCATACAGCAATAAGATATGGAATTACCCAGGCAATACTTGATGGCGTTGCAAAGTCTAAGAAACTTACAATGGCTGAAGTTATAAGAGATGAATATAATACAGGAGTTGAACTTAAAGAAGTTCCAATATTTACTCAGTCTGGAGACTGTCTCTTATACACAT
>JAOADY010000062.1 GCA_026417075.1 Caloramator sp. | reverse complement strand
ATGTGTATAAGAGACAGTGCATATACAACTGACGATATGGGAAAGACTCCAGAAATTGCTGTTGAATTAAATAAGGATTATTTTTCAAGATATGCTGATGAAGTAGTAAATAAAATGAATTGTGGTTTTGTAAATATTGTTGCAATCAAAGATGGATATGCAAAACATATGGAGATAGATTACAATTTATATCCAGGCGATTCAATTGCAGTTGCAAAAGTAGAATTAACAAAGGGTAAAAAGGTTACAACTAATTGTAATCTTCCAGATGTAAATTATATTGAAAATATAGTAAAAGCATATGAAAAATTTGAAGGTGAAGGAATAAAAACTGAAAATATGATAAAATTCAAAGTTACAGTAACGGATGAAAACAAGAAATCTATAGAAGGAGTAAAAGTTGTAATACCAGAAGCTAAACTTTCAGTTGTAACCGATAAAAAAGGAATTGCACAATTTGAAATTCCTTTTGATAATACAAGTATAACAAGGTATCCTGTTGAAAAGGATTATGGAGAAATTACTGTTATTTTATATAAAAATGGATATTCCCCTAGAGTTGTGATTAGGTCACAGATAAATAAAGATGGAAAAAATAATACTTTAAATTTAAAGCTTAAAAAATCTGACAAACAAAATATAAATTATGAAATAGTGCAGCCAAAGGATAGCTGGCTTGATATGGTTTTAAATTCATATAATTAGTAACATTAAAATTCCCTTCAGAATATTATGATTAAAGGATAATTATTCTGGAGGGATTAATTTTGAAGAATGTTAATAAATTGAATAAAATACAGAAATATATTTTTTCCAAATTAGATGAAGTCAAGAAAGATTTAGAGAATGAAGGAAAAGATATTATTGATTTGGGTATAGGCGATCCTGATATTCCTACGCCAGAATTTATAGTCGATTCAATGAGGAATTATATAAAAAATGAAAAAAATTATAGATATCCTCCCTACAGTGGAATTGATGAATTTAAAAAAGCAGTTTCAAATTATTATAAAAGAAATTATAGTGTTGAAATTGACTATAACACAGAAGTTGCATCTCTTATTGGTTCAAAGGAAGGAATAGCGCATTTATTTTTAGCATTGACGGATATTGATGATTATGTTATTTTGCCAGATCCATCCTATCCAGTCTATCAATCAGCTGCAATAATATCTGGATGTAATATATTTAAGATGCCTTTAAAAGAAGAAAATAATTATTTGCCTGAATTTGGTTCTATTGATAATGGGATATTAAAGAAAGCCAAACTATTAATTGTTAATTATCCTAATAATCCAACCGGTGCAATAGCAGAGGAAGGATTTTATAAAGAACTTATAAAATTTGGGATAGAAAATGATATAGTAATAGTTAATGATGGAGCTTATCTTGAGATTTATCAGTCGGATAATAAACCAAAAAGCATACTTGAAATTCCTGAAGCTAAGAAGATAGCTGTTGAATTTGGTTCTCTTTCTAAAAGTTATAATATGTCGGGCTGGAGATTAGGATATATAGCAGGTAATAGTGAGATTATAAGAAGACTTATGGTAGTTAAAACAAATTTTGATTCAGGGCAGTTCAGTGCGATTCAGCAGACTGGTGCCTATGCTTTAAACTATGGTAATGATTTTATAAAATATATTAATGATATATATAAAGAAAGAAGAAGGATTGTTGAAGATAAGCTGAAGGAAAAAAATTATTATGTATATGATTCTAAAGGAACTTTTTATGTTTGGTTTAAAGTTCCAAGCAATTTTTCTTCTGAAGAGTTTTCAAGAGAAGTTTTAAGAAAAGCAGGAGTCTTAATAACCCCAGGAAGTGCTTTTGGAAATTTTGGAGAGGGATATTGCAGAATATCTTTAACAGTTGATAAAAACAAGCTTATTGAAGCTATGAATAGAATAACCAATATGTAAAAAAATATTTTATCGAATTTGTATAAAGCATATTTTATTTTAAAATAAAAATTTTTTAAAGCGCCTGAAGCTATCAGGTCTTTTTTATTGGGTAAAGAATTTAAATTAAATATATCTTGAAAAACTATGTAATAATTAGGTATAATGAGAAAGAATTAAAAAATAATATATTATGAAAGAACAGCTAATAATTTGATGTTTTTGGCAGGTGATTGAATGATAAAAAGCATGACGGGATATGGAAGAGGGAGCATCGAAGAGAATGGAAGAAGTTTTACAGTTGAAATAAAATCTGTAAATAATAGGTATCTTGATATAAATATAAGGCTTCCAAAGCAGATAAACGCTCTAGAAGATAATATTAGAAAATCTATATCTTCAAAAATAAATAGAGGGAAAATAGATGTTTTTATAACTCAAGATAAATTTAACGATGAAGATATAGTAATTGAGGTAGATGAGCAGCTTGCAAAGGCATATTATGAATCTTTTATACTTTTAAGAGAAAAATTTAATCTTGTTGACGATATTTCAGTTTCTCTTTTTTCAAAATTTCCAGATGTAATTAAAGTGGAAAAAATTGAAGAAGATGTTGAAAAGGTGTGGGATACTTTAAGTATTGCTCTTGATAACGCCTTAAATATGCTTATTGACATGAGAACGAATGAAGGCTTAAAATTAAGCAAAGATATAATTGAAAGAAGCAATTATATAAAAGAGTGTGTAACTAAAATTGAAAAGCGATCACATATAGTTGTTGATGAATATAGAGAAAAAGTAAAACAAAGAGTAGAAGAATTTCTCAAGGGCATTGAAGTTGATGAAGCAAGACTTCTTAATGAAGTTGCATTTTTTTCAGATAAGGTTAATATAACCGAAGAAATAGTAAGGTTAAACAGCCATATTGATCAACTTATTAGCACATTAAACAGCTGTGAACCTGTAGGAAGAAAACTTGACTTTTTAATGCAGGAAATGAATAGAGAAGCTAACACTATAGGTTCAAAAACAAATGATTTGGCTATTACAAATCTTGTTGTTGAAATAAAGAGTGAACTTGAAAAGATAAGAGAGCAAATCCAAAATATAGAATAATAGGAGGAAAAATTATGGCAATAAAACTTATTAATATTGGTTTTGGAAATATTGTATCAGCAAATAGACTAATAGCAATTGTTAGTCCAGAATCAGCACCTATAAAAAGAATTATTCAAGAAGCAAGGGATAGAGGAATGCTGATAGATGCTACCTATGGCAGAAGAACAAGAGCTGTTATTATAACTGACAGCGATCATATAATTTTATCTGCAGTTCAACCAGAAACTGTCGCTCACAGATTGTCAGAAAAGAGCGATGAAGATATTAATGAAGAGGATGAAGAATAGAAGGGAGAATAAAATGTCAAATAAAGGGCTGCTTATAGTAATTTCAGGTCCCTCTGGTGCTGGGAAAGGTACACTATGTAAAGCTCTTATTAGCAGAAATAATAAGCTTAAACTTTCTGTATCATGTACTACCCGTAAACCAAGGAATGGAGAAACTGATGGAATAAATTATTTTTTTGTTTCTCATGATAAGTTTGAAGAAATGATAAATAGCGATGAATTGCTTGAATATGCACAAGTATATGATAATTACTATGGAACACCACGTTTTTTTGTTGATAAAAATTTAAATGAAGGATATGATGTAATACTTGAAATTGATATACAGGGAGCATTAAAAATAAAGGAAAAATTTCCTGAAGCGGTTTTTATCTTTATTCTTCCGCCTTCAATGGAAGAATTAAAAAATAGAATTAAAAAAAGAGGGTCAGAAACTGAAGAATCTTTTTTAAAAAGGTTTAAATGTGCTTTTCAAGAGATAAACTATATTTCAAAATATAATTATGTAGTAACAAATGATATTATTGAAGAAGCTGTTAAAAAATTAGAATCTATTATTGTTGCTGAAAAATGCAGAGTGGATAGGATTAAAAAGAGTGATATTTTTATACAATTACAGGAGGAATGCAAAAATGAATAATTCTATGATAAACCCGCCAATATTGTCACTCCTTGAAAAAGTAAATGATAAATATTCCCTCGTAGTTGTTACAGCAAAAAGAGCAAGGCAGATTATAGAAGGGAAAAAACCTCTAATTGAGATTGATTCTACAAAGCCAGTAACGATTGCTATAAATGAAATTAACGAGGGTAAAATTAATTTTGAAAATGTTAAAACTGGTATTAAATAGTTTTATGTTTAAAATGAGGTGTTTTTATTGAATACTGTTGTTCTTGGTGTAACAGGTGGAATTGCAGCATATAAAGCTTTGGATATTGTAAGTAGGTTGAAGAAAAAAAACATAGATGTACATGTAATTATGACAAAGTCAGCTACAAAATTTGTAACTTCTTTAAGTTTTCAGTCTTTAAGTCAGAATTACGTAACTATAGATATGTTTGCAGAACCTAAAAGCTTTGAAATAAAGCATATATCTCTTGCTGAAAAAGCTGATGTGTTTTTAATAGCTCCTGCATCGGCTAATGTAATAGGTAAAATAGCAAATGGGATTGCTGATGATATGCTCTCTACAACAGTAATGGCAACAAAGGCGCCTGTTTTAATAGCACCTGCAATGAATACTAATATGTACAATAATGCTATAGTACAAAAAAATATAGCATTTTTAAAATCATTAGGCTATTACTTTATTGAACCTCAAAGCGGAAGACTCGCATGCGGTTCTATTGGCAAAGGTAAACTTGCTGAAACCGAAAGTATAGTTGATTTAACAGAAATGCTTCTATATAAAAATAAAGATTTAAAAGGCAAAAAAGTACTAGTAACTGCAGGACCTACAAGGGAAGATATAGATCCTGTAAGATATATTACAAATCGTTCTACTGGCAAAATGGGTTATGCAATTGCTAGAGTAGCTAGGAACAGGGGAGCAGATGTTATATTAATTTCAGGTCCTGTAAATATAAAACCTCCTGAGGGTGTTAGAGTTATTAACGTGTATAGCGCTAACGAAATGTATGATGCTGTTGTTAGGTATTTTGATGAAATTGATATTTTAATCAAATCTGCCGCAGTTGCAGATTATAGACCTGCTAGTAAAAGCGAATTGAAAATAAAGAAAACAGATGATGATCTTTATATTAATCTTACAAGAAATAAGGATATATTATTAGAAATAGGAAAGATTAAAAAACATCAAATTATTGTAGGATTTGCAGCAGAAACTAACAACCTTATAGAAAATGCAATATTGAAGATTAAGAAAAAAAATCTTGATTATATAGTAGCAAACGATGTTACTATGGAAAAATCAGGATTTGGATCAGAAAATAATACAGTAAAAATAATTAATAAATCTGGTGAAATAATAGAACTTCCTAATATGCCAAAGGAAGAAGTTGCACATCAAATATTCAATCAAATATTGAAAAATGAGCGCTAAGGCGCTTTTTTTTCATAATAATATTTTTAATTTTGGGGGTAGCTATGCCAAAGATTGCTTCGGTTATAATTAACAGCACAGTTAAGGAGTTAGATAGAGAGTTTGAATATATAGTACCTGATAATATGACTAATATAATCAAAAAAGGTTTAAGAGTTGTTATTCCCTTTGGTAAAGGCAATAGGTACCTTGAAGGAGTTATAATTGATATAAAGGATGAATCAGAAAATAATAAGGAATTAAAAGAGATTATTGATATTATTGATGATATTCCTTTGTTTAATGAAAGCATGATTAAACTTGCTTTGTTTCTTAAACAAAGATATAACTGTACATTAATTGAAGCCTTTAGGACAATAATGCCTTCAGGTATAAATAATAAGGAAAAATTTATAATAAAATTCATTTCAGATAATAATTATGTGAAGAATAGAAAATTAGTTGAGATAATAAAAAAGTATAATACTATAGAATATAATAAATTGTGTGATATTTTGAGTTTAAAGGTACCAAAATCAATGCTTTTTGATATGGAAAATGATGGTGTAATTTCAATAGATAGAATTATGGATTGTAGGGTAAAAGTTAAAAAAATTGAAGTATATTCAGTAGCTGATTTAAAAAAATGTGATGAATTTATTAAAAACAGTTCGCAAAAATTAAAGAAACAGATAGAAACATTAAAAATAATAATGTCAAGTGAAACTCCTCTTACATTAAAGGAAATATCGTTAAAATCTAATTGTAGCAGTTCAGTTGTAAAAAGTTTAGAAAAAAAAGGTTTAATTATTAAAAATGAAAAGGAGATATATAGGAACCCAGTTAAGAATAAATATATTTTTGACAAATTTGAATTGACAAAAGATCAAAAAAATGCAATAAACAATATAATAGAAAGTTATAAAGCAGGGAAGAGAATTTCTTTATTGTATGGCGTTACAGGATGCGGAAAAACAGAAATATATTTAAACGTTGTAGAAAAATTTATAAAAATGGGATATGATGCAATTGTACTTGTACCAGAGATTTCTCTAACTCCTCAAACCGTTGAAAGATTTAAAGGAAGATTTGGAGATGTTGTTGCTGTTCTTCATAGCAGGCTTTCAGATGGAGAAAGGTATGATGAATGGAGAAGGATAAAAAAAGGAGAAGTAAAAGTAGTTGTAGGAGCAAGATCTGCAATATTTGCTCCATTAAATAATATAAAATTAATCATTATTGATGAGGAGCATGAATACTCATATAAATCAGAGATGACTCCTAAATATCATACAAAAGAAGTTGCAGAATACATAGTAAATGAAAATGATGGTCTTTTAATTTTAGGTTCTGCAACCCCTTCTATGGAAAGTTATTATAATGCGGTTAATGGCAAATATAATCTAATTCAAATTTTAAAAAGAGTAGATAATATGAAACTGCCTGAAATTTCAGTAATAGATATGAGAGAAGAACTTAAGAATGGAAATAAGTCTATGTTTAGTAGAGAATTATATAATTCTATTGCTGAAAATCTTAAAAAAGGAGAACAAACTATATTATTTTTAAACAGAAGAGGATATTCAACCTTTGTATCCTGTAGATCCTGTGGCTATATTTTAAAATGTAAGAATTGTGATGTACCTTTAACATATCATATAAGCAATGGAAAACTATCCTGTCATTATTGCGGATTTGAATATGATGTTCCTAAACTATGCCCTAAATGCCACAGCAAATATATTAAATATTTTGGTGCAGGTACAGAAAAGGTCGAAGAAGAAATAAAAAAGAATTTTGTGAATTCAAAAATTTTAAGAATGGACGTGGATACAACAAGGATTAAGGGAGCTCATGAAAAAATTTACAACGAGTTTAAAAATAATAATGCTGACATATTGATTGGAACTCAAATGATTTCAAAAGGAATGGATTTTAAAAATGTAACCCTTGTAGGTATAATAGCTGCTGATACCAATTTAAATATACCTGATTTTAGGGCAGCGGAAAGAACGTTTCAGCTTATATCTCAAGTATCAGGGAGAGCAGGGAGAGGAGAAAAAAAAGGTAAAGTTGTTTTGCAAACCTATGAACCTGAACATTATAGTATTGTTTTTTCAAGCAAACATGATTATGTAGGATTTTATAATAAAGAAATAGAAATAAGACGAGCGCTTAATTATCCACCATTTTCAGATATACTTAATGTTTTATTGATATCTGAAAATGAAAAAGAACTCATTGAATTTACAAAAAAAATTAAATATGAAGTAAATGATATAATAATAGGAAAAAATGTAGAGGTGTTAGGACCAGCTCCCTGTCATATATATAAAATAAAAAAGTCTTATAGATGGCATATTATTTTAAAAGGAGAAATTTATGATATATTAAATGATTTAAATAATAAATTAAATTATGCTACAATTAATACATCAATTTATTATAGTTTGGATGTAAATTCATATAATATGATTTAAGGAGGAATTATTTTGGCATTAAGAGAAATAAGAAAAATGGGTGATGAAATTTTAAGAAAAAAAAGCAAAAGAGTAGATAAAATCGATGATAAAATAAAAATGATTTTAGAGGATATGGTAGAAACTATGCGTCATAATAATGGTGTAGGCCTTGCTGCGCCTCAGGTAGGAATACTAAAAAGAATTGCTGTTGTGGATATAGGTGAAGGCCTTTATAAATTGATTAATCCAGAAATTGTATATTCAGAAGGCTCTCAAATAGATATAGAAGGATGCCTTAGTATACCAAATGTTAGAGATAATGTTGAAAGACCAAAGAAAGTTGTAATAAAGGCATTAAATGAAAATGGAGAAGAAATAACTATAGAAGGAGAAGATTTTTTAGCAAGGGCTCTTTGCCATGAAATAGATCATCTCGATGGTATATTATTTATTGATAAAGTTAAAAAGGATGGAGGGGATATTTAAATATGAAAGCTATTTTTATGGGAACCCCTGAGTTTGCAGTACCTACTCTGATAAAATTAATTGAAAATCATGAAGTTGCAGCAGTTTTTACACAGCCGGATAAGCCTAAAGGAAGAGGACAAAAAATGCAGATGTCTCCTGTTAAAGAAAGAGCACTTATGTATAATATACCTGTTTATCAGCCAATTAAACTAAAGGGAGATTCTAATAGCCTAAATATAATTAAAGAAATATCACCTGATGTTATAGTAGTAGTTGCATTTGGACAAATTCTCCCAAAAGAAATATTGGACATTCCTAAGTTTGGCTGTATAAATGTTCACGCTTCACTTTTACCTGAACTTAGAGGAGCAGCGCCTATTAATTGGGCAATTATAAGAGGAAATGAATATACAGGTATAACAACTATGAAAATGGATATTGGTCTTGATACTGGAGATATGCTTCTTAAAGAACAAGTGAAGATAGATGAATATGAAACTGCAGGGGAACTTCATGATAAGCTTATGTATATAGGAAGTAATTTATTGATTAAAACATTGCATATGGTTGAAAGAAATGAAATTGTTCCAGAAAAACAGGATGATACAAAATCGACTTATGCACCAATGCTTAATAAGGAACTTGGTCATATTGATTGGAATAAAGATTCAAAAGATGTTTATAATCTTATTAGAGGAGTAATACCTTGGCCGGGAGCATACTTTTTTTATGACGATAAGATGATAAAAATTTGGAAGGCTGATAAAGAAAATTCTACTTGTGATGTACCAGGAAAAATTCTTGAAATAAGTAGCGAAGGAATAAAAATAGCTTGCAATAAAGGAGCTATTATTATAAAGGAGCTTCAAGAAGTTGGAGGAAAGAGAATGGACGTTTCTTCCTATGTAAATGGTCATAAGATTGAGAAGGGTAAAATAGTAAGATAGGGGTGATTTATATGTATTATGGTTTTGATCCCACATTTATAATACTTATACCTGCTCTTTTATTGACTTTTTATGCCCAGGGTAAAATACAAAGGGTTTTTAGTAAATATTTAAAGGTTCATTCTTTAAGAGGTATATCTGGAGCTGAAGCTGCAAGAAGAGTCTTAGATAGAAATGGACTTTATGATATACCTGTTGAAGTAATATCTGGAAGGCTCACAGATCATTATGATCCATCTTCAAAGGTTTTAAGGCTTTCGCGTGACGTTTATTATGGAGATTCAATAGCATCAATTGGCGTTGCTGCTCATGAAGCAGGTCATGCTATTCAGCATAATGAAGGATATATTCCAATTACAATAAGAAATAGTCTGGTACCTGTTGCTAATTTAGGTTCAAATCTTTCTTGGATATTAGTTATAGTTGGAATAATAATAAGGTGGACTAATTTGATATATTTAGGAATATGGCTCTTTACTGCCGTTGTATTATTTCAAGTAGTGACTCTTCCAGTTGAATTTAATGCAAGTAGCAGAGCTTTAAGGCAGCTTGAACATACTAATATATTATATGAGAATGAAATAGATGGAGCAAGAAAAGTTTTAAATGCAGCTGCGCTAACCTATGTTGCGGCAGTTTTTGTTGCAATATCACAGCTTTTAAGAATGCTTCTTATTGCAAGAGACAGGGATTAAATATGAATTTTAGCGGAGGTTTTTCATGGAAGATAAAGATAGATTAGTTGCAGTAAAGACTTTGTGTGATATCGATGAAAAAAAGTCTTATTCAAATATAAAGCTTAATTATTATTTTAAAAAATATGATTTGAGCCCTGTTGACAGGGCCTTTTCTACGGAAATACTTTATGGGACAATAAGATGGAGACTAAAAATTGACTATGTCATAAGTAGATTTGCAAAAAATGGAATTAACAAGATATCACCATGGGTTTTAAACTCTATAAGAATTGCAGTTTATCAAATTTTTTTTATGGATAGGGTTCCAGATTTTGCTGCAGTAGATAGGTCTGTAGAAATTGTAAAACAAAAAGAACCAAGGGCAGCGTCTTTTACAAATGCTATTTTAAGAAATATTTTAAGAAATAAAGAAATATTTTATTCTATAAATATAAAGGATAAGTATAAAAGGTTTTCAATTGAATATTCTCATCCAGAATGGTTTGTAAAAAAATTTATAAATGAACTTGGTGAAGAATTTACAATAGATTTAATGAAAAAAAACAATACCCCTTCAGAACTTACGGCTAGAGTAAATACTTTAAAAATTTCAAAAGAGGATTTAGTAAAAATATTAGAATCTAAAGGCATTGAAGTACAAAATGGAAGGCTTTATGAATCGATTATTTTTAAAGGATATAGCAATATAGAAAAATCCTATGAGTTTAATAATGGGTATTTTATTATACAAGATGAATCATCTATGTTATCATCAAAAATACTTAATCCTATGCCTTCAGAGAGAATTATTGATATGTGTAGTGCACCTGGAGGGAAAGCAACTCATATTGCACAGCTAATGCTAAATAAAGGGGAGATATTTTCCTTTGATATATACGAACATAAATTAAAACTAATTAATGAAAACGCTAAAAAGTTAGGTATTGATATAATTAAAACTCAATTGAGGGATGCTACTATATATTATGAAGATTTAAAGGATAGTGCAGATAAAGTTTTAGTTGATGCCCCCTGTAGTGGTCTTGGTTTAATTAGAAAAAAGCCTGAGATAAGATGGAATATAAATGAAGATGATATAATTGAGCTAAGCAAAGTTCAGAAAGCTATAATAAACAATGCAGCCAAATATGTTAAACAAAAAGGAATTTTATTATATAGTACTTGTACAATTTCAACAGAGGAGAATGAGAACATAATATTCGACTTTTTAAAAAATAATAAAAACTTTGATTTAATAGATATATGTGCTTATATTCCAAAAGAGTTTAAAAATGATAACTGTAAAAAAGGGTTTATAAAACTTTATCCTAATGTTAATAATTGCGATGGATTTTTTATAGCAAAATTTGAGAGAAAATGGTGAGATTTATGATAGATTTTAGAGATTTGACAATAAAAGAACTAGAAGAATACTTTCTAAAAATAGATGAGCAAAAATTCAGAGCAAGACAATTATTTGAATGGATACATAAAGGGGTTAATACATTTGATGAAATTTTAAATATTAATGAAAGTCTAAAAGAAAAGTTGAAAAATGACGGTTATATATGTAATATGGAAATAGAAAAAAAATATAAATCAAATTGTGATGATACAATAAAATATCTTATGAAACTTAAGGATGGAAATTATATTGAGTGTGTTTTGATGAAATATTCCTTTGGAAATAGCATATGTATCTCAACTCAGGTTGGATGTAGTATGGGATGTAGTTTCTGTGCGTCAGCTATAGGAGGAAAGATTAGAAATTTAACATCAGGAGAAATGCTGGGTCAGGTTTTAACAGTTCAAAATGATTCTAAAAATAAAATATCTAATATTGTTCTTATGGGTACAGGAGAACCTTTAGATAATTATGATAATGTAATAAAGTTTTTAAATATTGTAAATGATGATAGAGGAATTAATATAGGCATGAGACATATAACGATTTCAACCTGTGGACTTGTACCTGAAATTAAAAGTCTTGCAGATTTAAACCTTCAATTAACCCTTGCCATTTCCCTTCATGCTCCAAATGATGAAATAAGAAAAAAAATTATGCCCATTGCTAATAAATACGACATAGAGGAACTTTTAGATGCGTGCAGATATTACATAAAAGCAACAAATCGAAGAATAACCTTTGAATATGCATTAATTAATGGTGTAAATGATAGTGATAAAAATGCCTTTGAACTTTCTGAAAAGCTTAAGGGAATGCTCTGCCATGTTAATTTAATACCTTTAAATAAAGTAGAAGGGAAAAAGTTTATAAAGCCAGATAAAAATAGAATAAATTCCTTTAAAGATATTTTGATGTCAAAAGGTATTGAAACTACTGTAAGAAGGGAAATGGGAAATGATATAGATGCTGCCTGTGGACAGCTTCGAAGAAAGTTTATTGAAAAAAGCTAGAGTAGGTGATGTTATGCTTATTGAATGTAGAACTGATAAGGGAAAAATCAGAGATTTAAATGAGGATTACATAATGGTTTTTAAAACTAATAGGTATTCATTAATAACTGTTGCAGATGGTATGGGAGGACATAATGCCGGTGAGATTGCAAGTAAATTGGCATCATTGACTATAAGAGATTTCATAGCTGAAAAATTTAATTTTTATGATAATAAGGAAGAACTTGTTAGGGACGCTGTCTTGAAAGCAAATGCTTTAGTTTTTGATAAAGCACAAAATAATATAGAATATAATGGTATGGGCACAACTATAACCTGTTGTCTTATATGTGATAATGATTTATATTTAGGACATGTTGGCGATAGTAGAGCTTATATAATAAATAAAAGCGAAGTAAAAAAAATAACAGAAGATCATTCCTATGTACAAGAACTAATTAATAATGGAAGTATTACTGAAAATGAAGCTCAGGCACATCCTCAGAGAAATTTAATAACAAGAGCCATAGGCGTTGATAAATATGTTGTTGTAGATACAAAGCATGAAACGATTAAAGAAGGAGAATATATAATGCTTTGCACGGATGGATTGACAAGTTATTTAAGCAACGATGAAATTAAAAATATTATATTAGAGTTTGGATTATCTGCTGTTGATAATTTTATCAATATTGCAAATGAAAGAGGAGGATATGACAATATATCTGTAATAGTTGCTAAAAGGGGGGATGAGAATTGATAAACTTGCTCGGTAAAATCTTAGGAGGAAGGTATATTATTCTAGAAAAAATTGGAGAAGGAGGTATGGCTCTTGTATATAAGGCAAGGTGCCAATTGCTTAATAGATATGTTGCTATAAAAATATTAAAGCCTGAATTTACATCCGATGAAGAATTTATAAAAAAGTTCAAAAGGGAATCTTTATCTGCAGCAAGTCTTTCTCATCCTAATATAGTGAGCATATATGATGTTGGAGAAGAAGATGGAATTTATTATATTGTTATGGAATTGATACAAGGGAAAACCTTAAAAGAGCATATAAAAGAAAACGGCAAAATTGATTATCGTGAAACCCTCAAAATTATAAATCAAGTTGCACTTGCCTTGGAACATGCACATAAAAACGGTATAGTTCATAGAGATATAAAATCTCACAATATATTAATTACTGAGGATAAAATTGTTAAAGTGGCAGATTTTGGTATAGCAAGGGCATCTTCAAGTTCAACTATAACTAGTACAGATAAAATATTGGGTTCGGTTCATTATTTATCTCCTGAACAGGCAAGAGGAGGATATACAGATCATAGAACTGATATTTATTCCTTAGGAGTTGTAATGTATGAAATGCTTACGGGGAAACTGCCCTATGATGCAGAGAGCCCTATATCTATTGCTTTAAAGCATATACAGGAAAATTTGGTTAATCCGTCTGAAATCGATAATAACATACCCGTTGCTGTAAATGATATAGTTTTAAAGTCAATGGAAAAAAATGTAGCTAAAAGATATCAAAATATTAAAGAAATGCTTAATGATATAGCTAAAGCTACAGAATACCCTAATATTTCATTGTTCCGTGATGAAGAAGATGCAACAAAAATTATAGGTGTAAAGGATATTAATAATGCTTTAAATGAAAATAAGAGAAAAAAGAAAAAATCAAGATGGATTCCAATAATAGCAACTATTTTAATGATATTAATTACAGCAGGATTTTTAGTATATGTCTATAATAAGTATTTAGTAGTAAAAGATGTGAAAGTTCCTTCTATAGTAGGGTTAAATGAGGATGAAGCTAGAAAAATATTAGAAAGCAATAAATTATTGATGGAAGTTGCAAATAGAGTTAGCGATAAAAGACCAGCAGGTGAAGTTATTAAAGTATATCCCGAAGAAAATACAAATGTTAAACAGAATTCTATTGTTAAAGTTATTATAAGTACAGGTCCTAAGGAGGTAAAAGTACCTGATTTAACTAATCTTGATTTTATTTCTGCTGAATCTTTAATTAAAAGAAATGGTTTAAAACTCGGTACTGTAGATAGAAAAAACAGCGACAAAATTCCAAAGGATTTAATTATAAGCCAAAACCCTGATAAAGGAACAACGGTTCAAGAAGGAACTGAAATAAGTATAGTAATAAGCGATGGCCCTGAATTAAAACTTGTAACTGTTCCTTCTCTTTTAGGAAAAACCCTTGATGAGGCAAAAAAAGAATTAAAAAGATGTAATCTTTCTTTAGGAACTATTAGTTATAGTATTGACAATAACTATGCAGATGGCTTAGTTATAGATCAGGATGTAGCACCAAACGTTCAAGTAAAAGAGAAAACGATTATAAATATAACTATAAATAAAATTGATTCATCTTCAGATAATCAAGATAATCAAAATAATCAAGATACACAAAATTCCACACCTAATCAGCAATAAAGGAGGAATGTATGCAGGAAGGTATTATAATAAAAGGCATTTCGGGTTTTTATTATGTTAAAATAAAAGATGGAAAAGTTATAGAATGCAAGGCAAGGGGAAAGTTTAGAAATAATAATTTAACTCCTGTAGTCGGTGATAAAGTTTGCATTGAAATGCTAGAAGAAGATAAAGGATTTATAAAGGAAATACAACCTAGAAAAAATCTGCTTGTAAGACCATTTGTTGCTAATGTGGATCAGGCAATTGTAGTTTTTGCTTCGAAAAAACCTGATATACTCTATACTTTACTTGATAAAATTTTAATACAGATAGAATACAACAATATAGAAGCTGTAATATGTATAAACAAATCAGATCTTGATGACAGCCATATTATAGATAAGATTAAAGAAATTTATGGGAAAGCAGGTTATAAAATATTAAAAACTAATGCCTTAAAAAGCGAAGGAATAGAAGATTTAAAAAATATTTTAAAGAATAAAACATCTGTATTTGCAGGGCCCTCTGGTGTTGGCAAATCAACTATATTTAATAGAATACAAAATAAAATAAAAATGGAGACTCAAGATATAAGCTTTAAAATTAGCAGAGGTAGACATACTACTAGACATGCTGAATTAATCGATATTGATAATAATACATTTGTCGTAGATACACCAGGCTTTTCAAGCCTTGAACTGAATTTTATTGAAATAGAAAAACTCCAATATTTATTTGTAGAGTTTGCAGATTATATTGGAAAGTGCAGATATTCTTCATGTATACATTATAAAGAAAATGGATGTGCAATTAAAGAAGCTGTAGAAAATGGATTAATATCGAAGGAAAGATATCAGGCATATATTAATATACTTGAGGAAATTCAAAATAATAGGAGGAAAAGATGATGAAATTAGCCCCATCAATATTATCAGCTGATTTTGGAAATTTATATGATGATGTTAAAAAAGTTGAAGAAGCTGGAGCTGATCTTCTTCATATAGATATAATGGATGGACATTTTGTTCCTAATATTTCTATAGGACCTTTAGTTCTTGAATCATTAAGAAATAGGAGCAATCTTATATTTGATGTTCATTTGATGATAGAAAATCCTGATAACTATATACCTAATTTTGTAAAAGCAGGTGCAGATATTATTTCTGTTCATGTTGAAGCATGCAGACATCTTCATAGAACAATACAAAATATAAGATCTTTAGGAGTAAGGCCAGGAGTAGTTTTAAATCCGGCTACACCTCTTGAATCTATAGAATACATTATTGAAGATGTAGATTTAATTCTATTGATGAGTGTCAATCCTGGATTTGGAGGTCAAAAATTTATTGAAAATACTCTTTTGAAAATTGAAAAGCTAAGAAAGATAATCGATAATAAAAAGCTTAAAATTGATATAGAGGTTGATGGAGGAATTAACCTTAATAATGTAAGAAACGTTATTGATGCTGGAGCTGATATAATAGTTGCAGGTTCTGCAGTATTTGGAAGTCAGAATGTTACTGAAACTATTAAAAAATTCAAAGAACAACTAGGAGAATAAAAATGAAGGCTTTAATAATTGCACATGGGAGCATTGAAAATATTAATATTTTAAAAAATTTATATTCTCTATATGATATTATAATATGTGCTGATGGTGGTGCAGAATATGCATATAAATGTGGCATTATTCCAGATTATTTAATAGGAGATTTTGATTCTATCGATAGTAACATATTAAATTACTATTACACGAAAAGAGTTAAAATTGATAAATATCCTAAAAATAAAGATTATACAGATACAGAACTTTGCGTATATAAAGCAATTAATGAAGGATGCAAAGAAATATGTATATTTGCAGGTATAGGTAGTAGAATTGATCATAGTCTTGGCAATATTGGATTATTGCATATTATTAAATCTTCGGGCGCTGAAGGATATATAATATCTGAAAATGAAAGTATATATCTTTGTAGTAATGTTTTAAATCTAAAGGGTAAAAAAGGTGACATTGTGTCTATTATACCCTTTGGAGGAGATGCTAACAACATTACTACTGAAGGGCTTTTATATTCATTAAATAACTCTAATATAAAGTTAGGATGTCCTATTGGAATTTCAAATGTTATGACAGATGAGGAGTGTAAGATTAAAATAGTTTCAGGCGAAGCAATAGTAATAAAACAAAATTCTTTCTGTTTATAGAATTACATTAAGGGTAATTAAAAATTTTGTTATAACTATATTTATTTATATTTTTAAACTAAATAATTACTCGATAAAATAATAGTGAGCACTTGTTTTATGCCTCCTTTTAGGTAAGTTTTGGTAATATAATTTTACCAGGCATTAAAAATAGGTGCATATTTTTTTGTAAAAAATATGATGAGGCTACGCCTAACATTTATTATAGAATCTATTAAAAATATAATTATTTTTTATATATAAATTTACTTTTATCCTATGACAAATAATTATTTTATTTCATATTATAATTATATATAAGTCATGAGGGGATAAAATGAGCAGACAAAAAAATTATAAAGCAAAAATAATATGTGCATTTATGCTAATGCTTTCAGGTATCGTACTTCTTGCAATTTGGCTCCCATGTTGGGTATGGTTTGTTCTAATTGGAATTGTTTTAATTGTGCTTGGTATTAATATATATTATAAATATTGATTTTAGGGGTTGTAACTATGGGACATCGAAAAAAAAGTTTTTTATATAGAATATGTAAAAATAAAAGTTTTGTTTTATCTATTGGAGCATTGGGAATAGGTATGATACTTGTTGTAATGTTACCTGTAAGAATATGGATAGTTCTTGTTGGAATGGCATTAATTGGTGTATCATGGTATTGTTTTTGTAAATAAAAAAATGTGCTCAACAGCACATTTTTTTACTAAAGAATTATTAAAGAGCTCTTTGTACCTTTCCAGAACGTAAACATCTTGTACAAACATAAATACGCTTTGGAGTTCCATCAACAATAGCCTTTACTTTTTTAAGGTTTGGAGCCCAAGTTCTGTTTGTTTTGCGATGTGAGTGGCTATATTGAACACCAAAAGCTAAACCTTTATTGCAGATTTCACATCTTCTTGACATAATGCAACACCTCCTATGCTTAAGACAAACAAAAATACCACATTTAAACAAATAATATTTTATCAGATGTATTTTAAAATTGCAATAAAATTATATTGCAGAGTGTTAACCCACGAATTATTATATATTATAATTTAATTATTGTAAAGTATAAATGCTTTACACACTTTATTAAAAATATAATCTTGAAGAATTTTAATCTTTAATATAAAATTAAAACAAAGAATTTAATAAAAAACGGCGATGTTCATTAATTTTTTAGGAGGTTTTGAGATGTCGATAAGAATAAATAATGATTATGGGTATATTGAATACTCCGATGAGGTTCTGGCAAATATCGCCGGCGCTGCAACGATGGAATGCTATGGCGTTGTTGGCATGGCATCTAAAAGAGCAACTGATGGATTGTGGGAACTTTTAAAGAAAGATAATTTAAGCAAAGGTGTAAAAATTATTGCTAAGGATGAAGGAGTTTCAGTGGAGCTCTATATAATAGTTGAATATGGTACAAAAATTTCTGTTATTGCAAATAATATTATTCAAAAGGTAAAATATACTATTGAAGAATTAACTGGGATTATAGTATTGAATGTCACAGTTTACATTCAAGGAATCAGAGTTTAATGCAGGGAGGTACTAACTTTGAATTATACTATTATCGATGGACAACATTTAAAAGAAATGCTATTAAATGGAGCCTATGAACTTGAAAAAAATAAAGAAATGGTTAATTCCTTGAATGTATTTCCTGTACCCGATGGAGATACTGGAACTAATATGTCAGCAACAATGTTATCTGCTGCAGAAGAAATAAAAAAATTAAAGAATATATCTATTCAATCTGTTGCTGATGCAGCTGCTATGGGCTCATTAATGGGAGCTAGAGGAAATTCAGGCGTTATTTTATCACAAATATTAAGAGGTTTTTCAAAACAATTAAAAAATAAGTCTTCTTTAACGACCAAGGATTTTGCACTTGCTCTTAAAGAAGGGGCTAATACTGCCTATAGAGCAGTTATGAAACCAACAGAAGGAACTATTTTAACAGTTGCAAGAGAATCTGCTGATAAAGCTATTGAAATTGCAAAAAGTGAAGTTGATTTTTTAAATTTTATGAGAAGAGTTTATGATCATGCCGTTAAAACATTAAATAAAACCCCTGAGATGTTATCAGTTTTAAAACAAGCTGGAGTTGTTGATGCTGGTGGTAAAGGTTTAGTTGTTATATATAGTGGAATTTTGAAATGGCTACAAGGGGATATTATTTCGTTAGAAACTTTAAATGTTAGCGAAAATATAACAAAACTTAAAGTTGAAGAATCTGAAATAGAAGATATAAAGTTTGGATATTGTACAGAATTTTTTGTTAAAACTAACAACCAAAATTTTGATGAATTTAAAAGGAAAATTTCAAATTATGGTGACTCTATAGTAGTTGTAGGTATGGAAAACCTTATAAAAGTACACATACATACAAATCATCCTGGAATAGTACTTGAAGAAGCTGTAAAGTTGGGTGAATTATCAAAAATTAAGATAGATAATATGAAGGAACAGCATAGGAATATTATTGAAGTACAAGATGAAAAAGAATCTGTTTTTAAAAGTACAGAAAATATGGAAGAAAGAGAATTCGGAATAATTACTGTAGCTGTTGGCGATGGAATAACGAGTATATTTAAGGATCTCGGAGTTGATATTGTAATTGAAGGCGGTCAGACTATGAATCCGAGCACCCAGGATATACTTGAATCTATTAATTCGATTAATGCAAAAAATATTTTTGTTCTACCTAACAATGGGAATATAGTAATG
>JAOADY010000005.1 GCA_026417075.1 Caloramator sp. | reverse complement strand
GTCGAATATACATAAATAGGATTCACCCCTTTGTTGGTATTTTGTTCACACTTATTATATTCGACATTTGGGGTGAATTTCCTTTTTGCATTACTAAAAATTAAGTATTTTCAAGGCTTAAAAAATATGCAATTTCCTCATAATTTCATGATATATGCTTTTAGCAGAGCGTTCAGGAGAAAAATTTTTAGCATCAATTATATATTGTTTTAATTTTTCAGTTAAGCTCCGAGATTTTCCTTTGTCGCTTCGCGTTAAAGGATAGAGTCCTTCAATGCCATGCTTTCTATAGTCAAGAAGCCAGCCTTTTATTGTTTCTGGAGCATATTCTTTTATACCGTAAAAAGGTACTTCATAGCTTCGAGTACAAATTGATTCAATATATGCTTTAGCGGTAGCTTCTTTAAAGGTTTGGTTTATAAGGGGAGCAATTAGTGAAAATCTAAAAAGTGCTATTTTTTTCTTTGCTTCTTCATCCATTTTTCACACCTCCATAGTTTTGCTTATTATAACTATGGCTCTAAAAAACTCTGTATATACCTAAATACGTGCTTAAAAGTTATGTGGGATTATATTAATATGATTAATACTTATAAAATTTTAAATTTTAAGGTTTTTGTAAATTGAATTAATAATAAAATGTTATGATTTTATAGTAAAAAAGCATAAATTTACTTTAAAAATCTAAAAATGGGCATAGAAATACCCCAAATTATTAAAATTATGCTGAAAGGAAGTATTCAGGCATAGCCTTATAAAAATCATAATTAAAAGATTTACTGCTGTTATAATCTTGTATCTTAGATATAAGTAATGCGGCAGCTTCATTTATTGGAAATCTAGATAAATCTGAGTCATAATGATATGAATCTATATTTACAAAGAAACTATTTATGATATTTAGTTTAGATAAGAATCTTTTCTTAAAAAAGAAAGGAGATTCGATAGATATAAAACATTGTTTATTATATTCATGAAGAATACAGCATACATTCATAGCTGTTTTTTTTAGTACTAACATTGAATACAGGCAAAATATAACAACATCAAATGTATAAATAAAATAGGGAATTAAAAAGCATGGAAGAAGGGAATAAGTTTTACCGCAGGAAGGACACTTAAAACGTTGAATTTTAATAATAAAATGTCCGTGTAAGGTAATTACATTTCTTTTATAATGTCCATGACTATGGAGCATACCTTCATAACCACAGGCAGAACATCCATACATATGTCGAATATTTTTTTCTTCAAACAGTATATATTCTGTTATAATTTTTGAAAAACTGTCAATACTTATCATAGGTGTTTTTTTGTTAGGGGAAAGTTTGGATGATGTCCGCTTTCCCCTTCTCCTTTTTTTGTTTTCTTTTAAAGTATTTACAGTTTATATAATTTGCATTCAAAAAATTCAAATTATATAATCTTCCCCAAGTATTAAAGGTTATTATATCTTGATTTTTTTTCTTAAAATTAGCATGATTTATTTTGAAGTTTAATAATTAAAAACCAATTAATAATAATGTAATGAAAAATAATATTTTAAGATATTCGTAGATTTAGAGAGATTTTGTCCAAACTTCGGTGGTTAATGCAGTTTAACAGTTCAATCAATAGTAGGAAAAAATATAGATAAAAAAACAATTGAATAATACTTTAAAAAATGATACACATATTATATTAGGATATGTGTATTATTTTTTAGAAAAAAGGTTGGTGATAGAGTGAAAAGAATAGATAAGATATATAATTATATAAGAAAAAAATCAGAACAGGTTAATTTAAAAAACTTGGAAGAAAATAAAGAAAAGCTAGGTTTTGCAGCTTCAGATATAGCACAAGACCTTGGAATTTTAAGAAATAATGTAAGTATGGAACTTAATAAACTTTTAAGACAGGATAAGATTATAAAGATAAAGGGAAGACCAGTGCTTTATTTTCATAAAGAAGTATTAGAAAAGCTATTAAATAAGAAGCTACCCAAAGGTCCTCTAGAAATTGAAACAATAGAAGAATTAAAGGATAAACCGCAAAAAAAAGAAGAGTATAAATCTCCCTTTAATCATATAATCGGAGCAGAGGGAAGCTTAAAAAATCAAATAGAGCAGGCAAAGGCAGCGATATTATATCCACCGAACGGTCTTCATACTCTTATAGTTGGGCCAACAGGGGTAGGTAAGACCCTCTTTGCAAATATGATGTATAACTATGCTAAATTTGTAGGAAAGCTTAAGGAAGATTCGCCTTTTATAGTGTTTAATTGTGCAGACTACTATAATAACCCTCAGCTTTTGATTTCTCAAATCTTTGGCCATGTAAAAGGAGCCTTTACTGGAGCAGAGAGCGAAAAAAGTGGTTTAGTAGAAAAGGCAAATGGAGGCATACTATTTCTAGATGAAATTCACAGATTGCCACCAGAAGGACAAGAAATGATATTCTACTTTATGGATACAGGAACCTTCAACAAATTAGGGGAAACAGAGAGAAATAGAAAATCCAACGTACTGATAATATGTGCTACTACAGAAGATCCAACTTCATCTTTACTAAAGACCTTTGTGAGAAGAATTCCAATAGTTATAAACATACCACCTCTAGATGAAAGACCAACAAAAGAAAAGATAGACCTTATAAAGAATCTTTTATCAAAGGAAGCCCATAGAGTGAATAAGCCTATAAAGGTAAGTGAAGATGTGGTGAAGGCTTTAATAGGAAGTGTATCCTATGGAAATATAGGTCAACTAAAATCAAATATTCAGCTTATCTGTGCTAAGGGCTTTTTAAATAGTATAGATAATGAAAGCTGTGTAGATATAGATTTTAAGACACTACCTTCCAATATAAAGGATGGACTTTTACTTATGGCAGGTAGAAGAAAGGAATTAGAAGAGATATCAAGATATGTGGACACAAAGTTAGTGGTAGTGCCAGAGGGCAATAACATATTTATTCAGCAGGATACCTACGAGCCCCCCTTTAATCTTTATAAGATAATAGAGGATAAGGCTAGCATATTAAAGGATGAAGGAGTAGACGATGAATATATAAAAAAGTTTATAACTACAGATATAAATATTCATTTAAAATCTTTTTACGATAGGTTCAAAATAGATTCTAATAATAGAGAAAATTTCTTGAAAATTATAGATGAACAAATTTTAGAGCTTTCAGAAGAGATAAAGGAGCTTGCAGAAAAAAGACTTGGAAGGAAATATAATGAAAGGTTCATATATGCTATAAGCCTTCATATAAGTGCCTTTCTCAAAAGGTTAAAAGAGGATACAGAAATAAAATATTCAAACAATATAGAAAGTATAATTACAGAAAATCCAGAGGAATATAAAGTAGCACTGGAGATAAAAAGTATAATAGAAAATAAATACACAATAAAGGTACCTGATATAGAAGTGATTTATTTAACTTTACTCCTTACATCTATACAAGAAACTGCCAAGGCAGGAACAGTAGGAATAGTAGTAGCTGCTCATGGAAGTAGCACTGCAAGTAGTATGGTAAATGTTGCAACCAAGCTTCTTGGAGAATACAATATAAAGGCTGTAGATATGCCTTTAGATGTAAGCCCTAGGGAAACCTTAGATAAGGTAATAGAAGCAGTAGAACAGATGGATATGGGAAAAGGCGTTTTGATTTTAGTAGATATGGGTTCTCTTGCAAATTTTGAGACGGAAATAATAGAGAGAACAGGAATTGAGGTTAAGGTATTAGACATGGTATCTACAGCTATTGTATTGGAAGCTACTAGAAAGTCAAATTTCTTCAATATGGAATTAAACAGCATATATAATTCCTTAAAAAGTTTTAGAGGCTATGGAAAATATGAGGAAGTTATAGACAGGGAATATGATAAGGTTATAGTGACTATATGTTCTACAGGAGAAGGTACTGCAATAAAGCTTAAGCAATTAGTAGAAGGAGTTATACAAAATATAACCGATGAATATATAAATGTAATTCCACTAAGTGTATATGATTTAAAGGAAGAAGTGGAAAGAATTCAAAGCAAATATAAGATAATAGCTTCTGTAGGTGTGATAGATCCTAAAATAAATGCTCCCTTTATACCACTAGAAAGATTGCTCGATGGCAGTGGTGAAGAAGAAATAAAGATGATAATAGGATACAAGTATGAAGGCAAAACTCAAAAGGATACTAAGATAATAACTAAAGAGCTTTGTGAAGATAGTTTAAAACAATTCTTGACGTATTTAAACCCTCATAAAATAATAAGTGTATTAATTAGTTATGTTAGTGTATTAGAAAAAGAAATGAATACAGAATTCTCAAATTCTATGATAATAAGATTAGTGATACACACTGCCTGTGCATTAGAAAGAATGATAATTAATGATGGATTAGTTTATAGGAAAGACACAAGTCATATTGATAAAGAAAGAATTAAAAAGGTAAAAAAGGCAGCTAAAGTATTTAAAGAAAGCTTAAATATAGACCTTACAGAAGACGAAGTGTATTATATTTGTGATATGTTTGATTAAAATATTTTGATACAGTATTAAAAATAATAAAATTAGCATAAAAAATTGTATTAATAGTATCGATATTAAGAAAAAGTGTATCAAATAAAATATCTTAAAAAATTTTTGATACCCTTCATGTGAGTGAATATAAGGTTTGCATGAAAGGGTATTTTTTTAATACACAAAGTTGGCACGATACTTGCTATATAAATAAGCAAGAAAACGAAAGGAGGCAAAAAATAAATTATGGTAGCAATAGTGATAGGAACACATGGAAAGTTTTCAGAAGAATTGTTAAGAACTTCTGAAATGATATTTGGAAAACAAGAAAACGTTGCAACTGTAACTTTTGAGCCCGGTGAAGGTACAGAAGAGCTTGTTGCAAAATATGAAAATACAATTAAAAGTTTAGATACAAAAGATGGAGTTCTATTTATGGTAGATCTTTTTGGAGGCAGTCCATTTAATGCAGCAAGTAGAATTGCTATAAATAATAAAAATATGGATATACTAACAGGAGTAAACTTACCAATGCTTCTTGGAGCTTTTGGGTTAAGAGAGTCTTTGAAAATGAAAGATATAATAAGCATGGTTAAAAGTGCAGCTAATGAAGGAATAAAATCCTTCAAAGAAGGTTTAGAAAATATTAAAGAGGAGGAACTTTAATTATGAGTATGCAAATAGTGTTATCAAGAATAGACGACAGATTAATTCACGGACAGGTAGCAACGATATGGTCAAAGGAAACAGGTTGTAACAGAATTATCGTTGTTAGTGATGAAGTAGCAAATGATACTTTAAGAAAGACTTTATTAGTACAAGTGGCACCTCCAGGGGTTAAGGCTAATGTTATCACTATAGACAAGATGATAGAGATATATAACAATCCCAAATATGATAGCTTTAAAGCTTTACTACTATTCACAAATCCAGCAGATGTGTTAAGAATAGTTGAAGGTGGAGTAGATATAAAGACTGTTAATATAGGAGGAATGTCTTTTAAAGAAGGAAAGAAACAAATAACTTCAGCAGTTTCTGTAGATGATAAAGACATAGAAGCCTTCAAGAAGCTTAACGAAAAAGGAATAGAGTTAGAGATAAGAAAAGTACCAACAGATCCAAAAGTGGACATAATGACAAAACTTTAATATAAAAACAAAAATAAAAAATAGGGGGAGGAAAACCTTATGGAAATTAACATTTTACAAATTGTCCTTATTGTTATAATTGCAAGTATCGCAGGTATAGGTAGCGTACTTGATGAGTTTCAAACTCATAGACCACTGGTTGCATGTACATTAATAGGTTTAGTTCTAGGAGATGTAAAAACAGGAATTATTTTAGGTGGTACTCTAGAAATGATGGCACTAGGATGGATGAACATAGGAGCAGCTATGGCACCAGACGCAGCACTTGCCAGCGTAGTTTCAGCAGTTCTAGTAATTGCAGCAAAACAAGATGTTTCAGCAGGTATAGCAGTGGCTATTCCAATAGCAGCAGCAGGACAAGTTTTTACTATATTCGCAAGAACACTTTCAGTAGGATTACAACACAAAGCAGATAAGTATGCTGAAGAAGGAAACTTAAAAGGAATAGATATGTGCCACATTGGTGGACTAATAATTCAAGCACTACGTGTTGCTATCCCAGCGTTAATCGTTTCATTAATAAGCCCACAGGCAGTTAATGCAATGCTTAGTGCAATTCCAGAAGTTATAACAAGAGGACTTCAAGTAGCAGGTGGATTTATAGTTGTTGTTGGATATGCAATGGTTATGAATATGATGCAAGCAAAATACTTAATGCCATTCTTCTTTTTAGGTTTTGTAATAGCATGTTTCACAAACTTTAACTTAGTTGCACTAGGAGTATTAGGAACAATATTTGCTATACTATACATCCAGTTAAATCCAAAATATAGCACAGCATCAGCTACTGGCGACATAGATGATTTAGATGATCTATAAGATAAGGGGGATTAAAAAATGAGTGAAAAGAAGTTAACTAAAAAAGATTTAACAAGTATGTTTATTCGTTCAAATTTTCACCAAGGCTCATGGAATTTCGAGAGAATGCAAGCTTTAGGATATTGTTTCTCTATGATACCAGTTATAAAGAGATTATATGAAGGAGAAGAAAGAAAAAAAGCTTTAAAGAGACATTTAGAGTTCTTCAATACACAACCTTTCGTTACTGCACCAATACTAGGAGTTACTGCAGCAATGGAAGAAGAAAAAGCTAACGGAGCAGCTATAGATGATGGAAGTATAAACGGAGTTAAGATAGGTCTTATGGGACCGCTTGCAGGGGTTGGTGACCCAATATTCTGGGGAACATTAAGACCGGTACTTGCAGCCCTTGGAGCTTCCTTAGCTATGAATGGAAGCATACTAGGACCAATAATATTTTTCTTACTCTTTAATGCAGTTCGTTTAGGAATTAGATGGTACGGAATAAAATATGGATATGAAAAAGGTACAGAAATAATTACAGATATGGGTGGAAATAAGCTTCAAAAGCTTACAGAGGGAGCTTCAATATTAGGATTATTTGTAATGGGTGCACTTGTTGCTAAGTGGACAAATTTAAATATACCAGTAGAGGTTTCAAGAATAACTCAGCAAGACGGTAAAGTAGTTGTAACTACAGTTCAAAACATATTAGATTCCCTAATGCCAGGATTAGTACCATTACTATTAACTTTCTGATGCGCAAAGCTATTAAAGAAATAGGTAAATGCTATATGGATAATATTTGGTTTATTCGCATTAGGAATAATAGGATATGCATTAGGAATAATGAAATAATAGACGTTTTAGCGTCTTAGAGTTTAATACCCCCTTGATTTTTAAAAATCAAGGGGGTATTAATACTTTTATGAAAAAAAGGTAATCTTAAAATGGTATATACCTTCAAAATTAAAATTAAATTAATTATAATAGGATTAGGAGGTGTTTATTATAAAATTAAATAAAAGAATAGATATTATAAAATGGATAAGTTTCTTTCTAATAATAGTAATTTTTTTATTATATGTTATACCAATACCAATAAATAAGGTATATAATGCTTTAGAAATAAAACTAGATGATTCTTCTTATATTGTTAAATGTCAAGTTAAGGTTTGTGGAAAATATTACAAAAATTTATTTACAAAGGATGTTTTTGACGGTCAAATTATTGTTTCCGATTATAAGCTTACAAATGAAAAAATGAGAAAAGTGTATTTTTTAAAAGATGGTTGCCCGCTTGAATATTACCATGATACAGGGAGATATGATAATAATTGACGTAAAATTTATGAAGAATATGTTCTTGGACGTATATATTCAAAGTCATGGTTTCGAAAAATGACAATTAGTGTTTTTAAAGATAATGCATTAAACAAAGATAAGGGTTTAAAAGTTGAAGGTAGTTGGGGAGGATGGGATACTCAACACGGATACTGCATTGTACCAAATGCAACTAAAAGAGAAGAGGCTATCAATGTATTATTAAAAAATAAAGTAATTCCATAATAAATTAATCATCTAAAATTAGATTTCAATATGAGGATTTTCTCTAATAGTTTTAGTTTTAATTACTGTATTAATTTTAGCAGTTGGTTTTGTTTTGTATAAAATTGGTAAAGTTATAGCAATAACAGGAGGATGAGAAAAATAATGGGGTTGAGTAAAAATAAAATTATTTTCATTATACTTTTAATATTAGGACTTATTGTGATTCCTGATGTAATTAAAGAATTTAAGTTAAATAACATTATAACTGGAGTTAAATTATTATTATTTTCTTTAGTTGCAGACATTCTTGCTATAGTATATCTGTTATCAGAAAAAAAGTATTAAACATTAAAATGAAAATTAATTTATTAAAGTATATAACTTCTTTATAATATGGTTTGGGTTAAGCATAATGTTAAATTGTTTGATTAATAAATGGTTATTAGTCAATAGGAGGGGCGGTATTTGATTAGAATACTTGCCCTTTTAAAAATTCTATAAAAAACCTTAAAAGATTAAAAATAAATCTATTAGAAGACTTTATAGCTTACTTTACTGGAGTAATTTTATCAAAGGATAAATAGGATATGAACTGACATTCACAATATAATTGGAAATATATATTTAAGTTCAAATAAGAAAGAACTAAGAGTATCTGCTCTAAATATCAAACGTTAAAAAACACAAAAAATAAAATAAATGGGCATATATGGGAAAATGATATTGATTATAGAGAAAAAAGTATAAATATATTCAAAATTTTTACAATAATCAGGAAAATATTTTTATATTAAATTAAATTTATTTGCAAAAATTTATTCTTTATAGTTGCTTAATTATGGAATGATTTGACATAAGAAATATTGTACATTATAATGAAGTTAGAGAAAAAATTAACATATTATAATAATATTAGAATACACAACATTATTCATATTAGACAGACATAAAATATTATACAAATTAAAATATATGAAGGGGAATAAAATTATGGGTTTTTTGTACCAATCTACAAGCTTATTTATATGGGCAATTTGGATTTTTATTTTATTTTCATTAATGGCCTTTAATGAATTTGCCCGTTCGACAAAATGGGGTGGAATTATACTTTTTTTTATTGTTCCTCTAATATTGACAATATTTGTTTGGCCTAAAACAGCAGCAATAGGAAATGAATATGGTACAGGTACATGGTTTAACTGGGTAAAAACTTATTCTGCACTTGCTGGATGCTTAGGTTTTATGGCAATTAGATATATTCCATCTCTTTCTAAAAAGAAATGGGTATTATGTTTTCCACCGCTAATATTAGCACTCAATATACTTGAAGCAGCTATTCGTGACTTTCAATGTTTTACATTTAGAGCGTGGAATGGTGCATATGTTGACAATCTTTGGGTAATGTCCGGACCTTGGAATATTATGAATGGTATAGCCGGATTACTTAATATAGTTACAATTTGTGGTTGGACAGGCATTTTTATTTCAAAAGATAGAACAAAAGATATGATTTGGCCTTGGATAATAGCTTATGATTTATGGAATTTTGCGTACACTTATAATTGTATATCAGATCACTCATTTTATTGTGGTTTAGCATTATTGCTTTCTTGTACTATACCTGCTTTCTTTATAAAGAAAGGAGCATGGCTTCAGCATCGTGCACAGACACTTAGTTTATGGATTATGTTTGTTATGACTGTACCTTCCTTTGCAGATCGCATAGCTCCAGTTCCTACAACACATAATCCAATGGCATTCTTTATTTTAAGCTTATTATCCTTGATTGTAAATCTTGCATTAGCAGTATACCAGTTTAATAAGATTTATAAAAATAAACTTAATCCTTTTAAGGATGAGATTTACAAAGAAACAAAAGCATATAAAAATGTTGTTGAAGAAAATAAAATACTTAGGGACAGTTCTCTTAATTTTTAATTCGTGCATAAAAATACCACCTTTGGTAATACTAAAAATAAAAGTATTGCCGGAGGTGTTTTTTATGCCCAGAACAGCAAGAGTTAAAAGTTATGATAGTATATATCACATAATGGTAAGAAGTGTTGGAGACACTATTCTTTTTAAAAAAGATGAGGATAA
>JAOADY010000051.1 GCA_026417075.1 Caloramator sp. | reverse complement strand
ATACATAAGTGAAATTCACTCCTTTGTTGGATTATTTTGATGTCACTTAATATATTCGACATTTGGGGTGAATTTCCTTTTTGAATTAGAAAAAAATCAGTTACATCAAGTATTTAAAAATATGAAATTTGCTCAATTAATAATCCTAATATTTTATAGGTGTAAATATTATTAAAATCTATTATTTAAAATAATATCTTTGGGAGGATAATTATGATTACTGTAGCAATTCTTACAATAAGCGATAAGGGCTCTAAGGGAGAGAGGGAGGATATTACGGGAAAAAATTTAAAGGACCTTTTAGAGTCATTAAATTACAGTGTTGAATATTACAAAATAATTCCTGATGAAAAGGAAGAAATAGAAAGGGAGCTTATTTACATCTGTGATGAGCTTAAACTAAATTTAATACTCACAAATGGTGGGACAGGCTTTTCAAAAAGGGATGTAACCCCTGAGGCAACCCTTTCTGTAATTGAAAAAAGTGCTCCTGGAATTGCAGAGGCTATGAGATATAATTCCCTTAAAATTACCCCAAAGGCTATGCTCTCAAGGGCAACAGCAGGAATTAGAAAGGATACTCTTATTATAAATCTTCCAGGAAGCCCTAAGGGTGCTTTGGAGAATTTTAAATCTATAATGGATGCCATACCTCATGGAATAGATATTTTAACAGGTAAGGCGAAAGAGTGTGCAAGATAAGGGGCTGATATTGTGGAACTATTTAATGTTGTAGACATAGATGAAGCACTAAAGGTAGTTTTAGATAATAATAAAATATCCTTAGAATATGAAGAAATAGATATATTAAATTCATTAGACAGAGTTTTGTATGATGATATAATATCCCCTTTTAATGTGCCTGATTTTAGAAGATCAACGGTTGATGGGTATGCAGTAAGATTTAAGGATACAATAGGTGCCTGCGAATCTATTCCAGCAATGCTTAACCTTAAAGGTGAGGTTGTGATGGGGACTCCTGTAGATGGTTACATAAAAGAAGGAGAGTGTATGTACGTTCCAACAGGAGGAATGCTCCCTAATGATAGTAATGCAGTTGTAATGATTGAGTATACGGAAAAGCTTGATGATAACACTATTTTAATAAACTCTCCAGTATCTTTTTTAGAAAACGTTGTTGAAATTGGGGAGGACGTTAAAAAAGATGAGGTTATATTAAAAAAGGGAAGCAGGTTAAGACCTTTTGAAATAGGGGTTATGTCAAGCCTTGGAATTAAAAAAGTTAAGGTCTTTAAAAAAGCAGTTGTAGGAATAATATCAACAGGAAATGAGGTTTTAAATATTAATGAAAAGCTTACTTTAGGAAAAATCTATGATATAAACTCATATCTTCTAATGTCATTAGTTAAAAGGGATATGGCAGAGGCTAAAAGCTATGGAATAGTAAAGGATGATTATGAAATACTAAAAAGTACTTTAAATAAAGCTTTGAATGAGTGCGATATAGTACTTATTTCAGGAGGAAGTTCTGTAGGCAAAAAGGATGAGACCTTTAAAGTTTTAAATTCCTTTGATGATTTGGGAGTTTTGATTCACGGAATAGCGATAAAGCCAGGAAAACCAACCCTTATTGCAAGGTGCAAAGGTAAAATGGTATTTGGCCTTCCAGGACATCCTTTAGCCTGCAACGTAGTATATATTGGTCTTGTTAAAAAATACATACAAAGCCTATTAAGTTACTATGAAAAAGAATTTCCTATAAGCTGCACCTTTGGACTTAATTATCATAAGGCAAAGGGAAGAGAAGAATATCTTCCAGTTAATATAATAGATAAAAATGGAGAGCTAATTGCTTATCCTGTATTTACAAAATCAGGGCTAATAACTGGTTTTTCAAAGGCAGAGGGTTACATAATAATACCTAAAAATGAAGAAGGCTTAAGGGAAAATCAGAGGGTTTATGTTTATAGATTGTAGGAGGATATTATGTCAAACATATATTTATCAAATTATGAACTTGATGAAGCACTTAATATTTATTTTTCAAACTTAGAATTTAAAGACAGGCTTGAAAGTGAAGAGATTTTAACCTATGAAGCCCTTGGAAGAGTAACATCACAGGCTGTATATTCTAAAATATCCTATCCTTTTTATATTTCCTCGGCAATGGACGGGATTGCTGTTAAAAGTGAAAGGACAATAGGTGCTACTGAAAAGAATATGATAGAGCTTTATGAGAATGAGGACTACATTGTTGTTGATACTGGGGATCCTATACCTAAAGGCTTTGACAGCGTCATTATGGTTGAGGATATTATAAAGGTTAAAGAAGGCTGTGTTAAAATATATAAAAGTGCCTTACCCTATGAAAATATAAGGCCTATTGGTGAAGACATAGTGCAAAACACACTAATCCTTCCATCAAACCATAAAATAAGGGCGGTAGATATTGGAGCTCTTCTTTGCGGCGGGGTAAATAATATAAAGGTATATAAAAAGCCTAAAGTAGGTATAATACCAACGGGTACTGAAATAGTAGAGCCTAATGAAAATCTTAAGGTTGGAGACATAATAGAGTCAAACTCAAGAGTTTTTACTGCTATTATTAATGAGTGGGGAGGAGAGGCTGTAAGATATAACATAGTTAAGGATGATTATGAAAAAATAAAAAGTGCGATAATAAAGGCAGCTGATGAAAACGATATAGTTTTAATAAATGCAGGCTCATCTGCTGGAAGAGAGGATTTTACAAGCAGTATTATAAATGAGATTGGAAAAGTTTTTGTCCATGGAATTGCAATAAAACCAGGAAAGCCTGTTATACTTGGAAAAATAAAGGATAAACCAATTATCGGCATACCGGGATATCCTGTCTCAGCCTATATAATAATGGAAAACATAGTAAAACCTCTTTTGGAAAAATATTTAGGACTTTTACATGATGAGGGGGATATTAAAGAGGCAATTCTTTCAAGAAGGATAGTATCTTCATTAAAACACCTCGAGTTTGTAAGGGTAAAGCTTGGATATGTCGGTCATAAGCTTATTGCAACCCCTTTAAACAGGGGTGCAGGGGCAACGATGTCATTAGTTAATGCCGATGGAATACTAAAGATTCCTCAAAACTGTGAAGGATTAGAGGCAGGAAGCAAAGTTAGTATAAACCTTTTAAAAAAAACAAATGAAATTAAAAATACAATAGTAGTAATAGGAAGCCATGATCCTATATTAGATGTTGTTTCAGATTTACTTAAGAAAAGTGAAGGAGAATATTCCCTATCCTCATCCCACGTTGGAAGCATGGGAGGAATACTCTCTTTAAAGAAGGAAGAATGTCATATTGCACCTATCCATCTTCTTGATATGGAAAGCGGAGAATATAATATTTCCTATATTAATAAATATTTAAAGGGCATGGATATTGCACTTATTAAAGGGGTTAAAAGAATACAAGGCCTTATGGTTAAAAAAGGCAATCCCTATAATATAAAAGGACTTAAAGACATAGCAGAGCTTAAATTAAGATATATAAACAGGCAAAAAGGCTCAGGTACAAGGCTTTTACTGGACTATAATTTAAAAAAGCTTGGAATAGATTTTAGCACGATTTTAGGCTATGAAAGAGAGGAATTTACCCATCTTGGCGTTGCTGCAGCAATTAAAGAAGATGATGCCGACTGCGGCATGGGAGTATATTCTGCAGCCTTACTCATGGATCTTGACTTTATACCAATATGCAGTGAGGAGTATGATTTTGCAATACCTGAATCTTATTTAGAAATGCCAATGATTAAAAAATTTATTGAAATTATAAAAAGTAATGATTTTATTAAAGAACTTGAAAGGCTTGGAGGGTATGACTATTCAAACTGTGGAGAAATAGTAAAGGTTAGGGGATGAGAATGTGAAGGATGGATGGGGAAGAGATATAAATTATATGAGGATTTCAGTAACCGATAGATGCAATTTAAGATGTATATACTGCATGCCTGAAGAAGGTATTAAAAAAAAACAGCATGAAGACATATTAAGATATGAGGATATATTAAAAATAGTAAAATGCTGTGCAAAGCTTGGAATTAATAAAATAAGATTAACGGGCGGGGAACCTTTAATAGTTAAGGACATAGATAAGCTTATATATGAAATAAGCAAAATAGATGGAATTGAAGATATTGGAATTACAACTAACGGGATTTTATTAAAGGATATGGCAAAGGATTTAAAAAAATGCGGCTTAAAAAGAGTAAACATAAGCCTTGATACATTGAAGGAGGAAAAATTTAAAAAAATAACAAGGAAAGGTAATTTAAAAAATGTTTTAGAAGCCATTGAGGAATGCCTTAGAATTGGTCTAAGCCCTGTAAAAATAAATACAGTTCTTATAAGAGGATTAAATGATGATGAAATTGAGGACATTATGAATTTAACAATAAGATATCCTTTAGATGTCCGCTTTATTGAGCTTATGCCAATAGGAGAGGGTGAGAAATATTATAAGGATGGTTTTATTTCAAGCGAAGAGATAATAAGAAATCATAAAAACCTTTTTCCAATTGGAAGAAAAAGAGGAGAGACAGCAGAGAATTATAAACTTCCTGACTCAATAGGTAAAATAGGTTTAATAAGCCCTTTAAGCTGCAAATTCTGTGACAGCTGCAACAGAATAAGGCTTACCTCAGCAGGAACTATAAAGCCCTGCCTTCACTCTGAAAGAGAATACAGCATAAGGGAATATTTAAACAGTGAGGAAATGCTTTTGGCTGCAATTAAAAATTCTATAATTAATAAGCCTAAGGAGCATTACCTTGAAGAAAATGAAAAGAGCTTTAGCAAAAAAATGATGTTTCAAATAGGAGGATAATATGGAACTGACACATATAAATGAAGAAGGAAGAGCAAGAATGGTAGATGTCAGCTTAAAGAATGAGACTTTAAGGGAGGCTGTTGCAAAGGGATATGTATATATGAAAAAAGAAACTTTAGAAAAAATAAAGGAGGGGAGCATAAAAAAAGGAGATGTTTTATCCGTTGCACAGGTTGGGGGGATAATGGGTGCAAAGAGGACAAGCGATATAATTCCAATGTGCCATTCTATTATGATTACAGGGTGCGATATTAGTTTTAACCTCAATTTTGAAAAAAGCAGGGTGGAGATAACATCAACAGTAAAAACAGTAGGCCAGACTGGAGTTGAGATGGAGGCACTAAGTGCTGTAAGTATAGCTGCCTTAACAATTTATGATATGTGTAAGGCAATTGATAGAGAGATGATTATATCCGATATAAAGCTTATGAAAAAGTCAGGAGGAAAATCAGGGATTTTTGAAAGGAAGGAGGATTAATATGGCAAAGGTTATAGCTGTCAATATCAGCTCAAAAAAGGGAGAGATAAAACATCCAATAGGTGAGGGGTATTTTAGAGAAAATCACGGTCTTGAAGGAGATGCTCATGCAGGAAACTGGCACAGGCAGGTGAGCCTTCTTGGAAAGGAGAGCATAGACAAAATGAAAGCCCTTGGTGTTGAAGGTCTTTGCACAGGGAAGTTTGCAGAGAACATTACAACAGAAGGGATAGAACTTTATAAGCTCCCTATTGGTACTAAACTTAAAATTGGAGAAACTATAATGGAGGTAACGCAGATCGGGAAAGAGTGCCATGCAGGATGCCAGATAAGAACTCTTGTTGGCGACTGCATTATGCCAAGGGAAGGTATATTTACTAAGGTTTTAAAGAGCGGATATGTAAGGGACGGGGATGAGATTCAAATTTTAGAAGAATAATTTAATAGGAGTGTTTTCTTTGATAGATGAAAGGTATATAAGAAATTTAGAGGCTTTATCAAAGGAGGAATGTTTAAAGCTTAAAAACTTCAAGGTTGGAGTTATAGGATGTGGAGGCCTTGGAGGATATATAATTGAGATGCTTGGGAGAATTGGAATAGGATACATAGCTGCAGTTGATGGTGATGTGTTTCAAAAGTCAAATTTAAACAGGCAGATTTTATCAAGTAACCTTTCTATTGGAAAAAACAAGGCAATGGAAGCAAAGGAAAGGATGATGTATGTAAATCCTGATGTTTATGTTGAAGCATTTGAAGAGATGCTAAATGAAAATAATGCAAAAAAAATTTTAAAAAATCTTGATTTAGTTATTGATGCACTAGATAGCATAGATTCAAGGTTTCTTCTTCAAAGTAAAGCTAAGGAATATAATATTCCTCTAATTCACGGCTCCATAGGAGGGTGGTTTGGTCAGGTTACAACAATACTTCCAGGGGATGATACACTAAAATTTATTTATAAAGAAGGAATTAAATCAGGAATTGAAAAAAAGCTTGGAAATCCTTCCTTTATACCGCCTTTAATAGCATCGATACAGGTTAGTGAAGCTGTTAAACTTCTTTTAAATCGAGGAGAAATTTTAAGAAAAAAGATACTTTTTATTGATGTTTTAAACAACGATTTTAATATAATTGAAGTTTAAAAAACAAAAATTGCCATTCTTAAATATGTATATATTATTTTAACCGGGTTACAATATATACTGTAAAGGGTATACAGTGGTTGAGCTAAGACTTATATATGATTCCACTGGGGTCGAATATGGGTCGACCAAAGGTTGCATGCAGGTCCTGGCAGGCTTGCATGCAGCCGGAGGGAAGATTTTGCATGGTGGGGAAAAGCTTTATTGCAGTCGAACTTATTTTTGATTGTAGTAGGGTTCCAACCTATCATGCAGGGTCGAGCTAAGATTATATAGGGTATTGTAAACTTTGAGATGGTTTAAGTCCCAGTAAGCTGCTGGCACTAGTGCTTGTATTCAGCCGAGAGGTTGGGTACAGGTGCGTAGATATCCTATATAATCGAACGAACCATCATTATAGGTTGTGAACTGCTCTATCATAGTCGGAAGATTATGGTTGGGTAATAAGCTATCTATAGTCTGTCTCTTATACACATCT
>JAOADY010000013.1 GCA_026417075.1 Caloramator sp. | reverse complement strand
AGGTGAAGATATTAAAAAGCATATACCAAATTTTGCGTATTTAGTAGATGATATATCAAGATCTAAGGATGAAGAAATAAAGGGGCATGTACAGGTTAGAATAATGCTATCAATTTTAAGAGACATATTTACAAAAGATGTAAGAGGGATACAGGATTCTATTGTAAAGGCAGCAACTTATTTAGCAGAACTTGAAGATAAACAAACAGGCATACAATATTTTGAAACCTATATGAGATACATATTTAGCTCATATAATGATATGACAAGAAGTGATTTTGAAAATATAGCAAAGGAGATAGAAAAAACATTTATAGAGGGGAGTGAGAATATCATGACATTAGCAGATATTTTTAGAAAAGAAGGTTTAGAAAAGGGCTTAGAAAAAGGTTTAGAAAAGGGAAGAGAGGAAGGGAAAAAAGAAGTACTAACAAAATCAGTAATAAAACTTCTTACAAAGAAATTTGGAATATTACCTAATGAAATAAAAAATAAAATTGAAACTGTAGATATTGCAGTTTTAGAGATAATAGTTGAGGATATATTAGAAATAGAAAGCATAGATGATGTAATGAAATATTTTAAGTGATAAATTTTTTTAATTACAATAATCAAGTTTAGTTTAAAATGTATTAAAGAGGAATTTGAAAATATAAACGAAAAAAGATTAGAGTAAAGTGTCAAAGAAGGAGAAGATTTTAGATTTTTTAAAGAACTTAAGCAAAAGTGTTAAACTTCAAAATAAATCATGAAATATTAAAAATTAATTGTTAAAATTTAAAACAATATAAAGTTAATGGAATAAACCTATACAGCAATAAGTATAGGTATTTTTATTTTTAGAAAATAAAAACTTAATATACTAAAAATATATATTTATGCTAAAATAATTTTGGAGAGTGATATAATGGGAAAAAATTATGAATATTCAGCCGCGCTTACAAGCGATGCTTTTTTATATTATGAATTTAAACAAATATTAAAATTAAAAAGGGAAGGATTATCAGATGATAAGATAAGAAAAAAAGTAATTGAGGAAAACATATTTCAATATAAATCAAGGCGAAGCATTATAAGACTGTTATCATCGGTAATGAGAAGAGTAAAATTATTAGACGATTATTTAATAAAATTGGCTTTAGAGGATGATTTGCGCTCAGGTAAAATAATTAATTTATATTTAATAATGAAAACCAGCAGAATTTTTTATGAATTTATGAACGAAGTAATAAGAGAAAAACTTGATTATAATTGCCTTATCCTTGAGAAAAAAGATATAAATGAATTTTTTACCCATAAAGCAGAGCAAAGCGAAATAGTTTTAAATTGGACTGAGAAAACAACTGCGAAATTAAAACAGGTAATTTTAAAGATATTAAAAGAAGCTGGAATGCTTGAAGATATTAAAACAGGAAAGATAAACAGGTTAATTATACCTCAAGAGCTTAAAGATTATTTAATAAAAATTGGTGATGGGAAATATATAAGAGCATTAGGAGAAAAACTAAATTGAGGTGTATTAAATGAACAATACAAAACAAAGGCTTGAGAAAATTAAATCAAAAATTACTTCAGAGAACTTTCTAAACGGAAGAGGTCTTGGGAATGAAATAAGTTATTATATTTTTGATTATAATCCTAAGGATGAACTAATAGTAAGACAGTATGTTTCATATTTAGTTAAAGAAATCAATTCAAGCTGTAATGAATATATGATAAAAGAAATAGATCTTTATAAACTCTTTTTGAATATTTTAAGAAAAGAGGATATATTTGAGCAGGCAATACTCTTAGAAAAAGAGGAAGGAAAGGATTATCTTATTAATGCAATAACAACTTTTATAACACCAGAGAAATTTATAGAGGAGATAATTGAAGACAGCGAAAAATATAAAGTTATATTTATTACAGGAATAGGCAAAGTATATCCTTTTATACGTTCACACCATATCTTAAATTGTCTTCAGGATTTTATAAGTAAAAAACCTTTAGTATTATTTTATCCAGGTAAATATGACAGCCAAAACCTTGTATTATTTAATAAATTTAAAGATGAAAACTATTATAGGGCATTTCCTTTAATAGTTGATTAAAAAGGGTAATGGAGGGATAAAGATGTTTTTGAAAGATATGTTTTTAAAGGACATAAGCCGTGAAATAACAGGGGTTATAAAAGTAGGACAATTAGATGAGAAAGATGTTAAAAGCGAATTAGAAGAATACGTAGTAACCAGTGAAATATTAGAAAAACTATATAAATTTTATAATAACTACTCTAAAAGCATAAATGGCAGTACAGAAAAAATGGGAGTATGGATATCGGGATTTTTTGGGAGTGGTAAATCTCATCTTTTAAAAATACTCTCTTACTTATTAAATAATGAAAAAATATCAGGTAAACATGCAGTAGAATACTTTGAAGATAAAATAAAGGATCCCCTTCTTTATGCAGAGATGAAAAGAATAGCAGATATCGATGCAGAAACAATATTATTTAATATTGACTCTAAAAATCCGATAAACAATAAGGATAAGAAGGATGCTATTCTTAGAATATTTATGAAGGTATTTAATGAACATAGGAATCTGTGTTCAGAAATACCTGGCGTTGCATATATGGAAACACAGCTTATAAATGAAAATCTTTATGATAAATTTAAAGAAGAATTTTATAAGATAAGGGGAAGAGAATGGATCGATAGAAGAAATGCATTTTATCTTGAAAGGGATTATGTAGCAAAAGCCTTAGAAAAAACCTTTAATGTCTCTCTTGAAAGTGCAAAGGAATATTTAACTAAAACTATTATTAACTATGAATTCAGCATAGAGAGTTTTGCAAAAGAAGTGAAAAATTATATAGATGGTAAAGGTAAAAATTTTCATTTAATATTTCTTGTAGATGAAATAGGACAGTATATAGGCGATAATGATTCTTTAATGTTAGACCTTCAAACTGTAACGGAAGATTTGGGAAGATACTGCGGTGGCAGAGTATGGATAATAGTTACTTCTCAAGAAGAAATAGATAGATATACGAAAGTAAAAGGTAATGATTTTTCTAAAATACAGGGAAGATTTGATACAAGAATAAACCTATCATCGATTTCAGTAGACGAAGTTATAAAAAGGCGTTTTCTTGAAAAAAATGAAAATGCAATAATACTTTTAAAATCATTATATAGACAAAAAAATGCTGTACTTAAAAATTTAATATCCTTTACAGATGCTAAAAAGGATTTGCTTGGCTATGAAAACGATGATGAATTCGCAGAGTTTTATCCATTTATTCCATACCAGTTTAAAGTTCTCCAGAGAGTATTTGACGAGGTAAGAAGGCATGAAAATTCAGGCAAGCATTTATCACGAGGAGAAAGGTCGATGATATCTGCTGTCAGAGAGGCTGGGAAAAATCTTAAAGATACACAGGAAGGCGTTTTAGTTCCTTTTTATATGTTTTATGATGCCATTGAGGAATTTTTAAGTCCAATAATAACAAGCGTTATAAAAAGAGCAGAAAATAATCCGGTATTAAAAGATAATCCAATAAATGTTAAAGTATTAAAAGTATTATTTTTAATCAAATATCTTGAAAATGAAGTGCCTTCAAATATTGAAAATATAACTACTCTTATGATAGACAATATTGATGCTGACAGATTAAAACTAAAAGAAGAAATAAAAGAGGCTTTAAGGAAGCTCTTATCAGAGAATTTAATACAAAAAAATATTGACAGATATATATTTTTAACCGATGATGAGCAGGATGTTAATAGAGAAATCAGGGACGAGTATATTGATGATGAGGAAATAATAAAAGAATTGGGAAGTTATTTATATGGTAATATCTATGACGAACCTAAATATAAATATTCAAAGGTATATTCCTTCCCGTTTAATAAAAAAATAGATGACAGAGAAAAGGGTCCTCAAACATACAGCATAGGTATTAATGTTTTAACTCCTTTATCAGTTTCTTATTTTCAAGGAGATGAAAAGCTAAAACTTGACTCCCATATTTCAAAACAGATTATTATAAAATTAGAGGATACTGAAGAACTTATTGAAGAACTTAAAGAAACGTTGAAAATAGAATCTTATGTAAAAAAGAAAAACAGCAATACAATGCCCAATAATATAAAAAATATTATCGATGCAAAAATGAGAGAAACGACTGTAAAAAGGGCACTGGTAAAACAGTTATTTGAACAAGCTATCTGTAATGGAATTTATTTTGTAAATGGTGAAAAGGTTGAACTTAAGGGAAGTACTCCAAAGGAAAAAATAAATTCAGGTTTTGAACTTCTTGTAAATGCAGTATATAACAAGCTGGGGTATATAAAAAACAGCATTACAAGCGAAGACGAAGTTTTAAATATTTTAAAAACTAAATCAGAACAAATAGAGTTTGATAATGTAGAAAAACAAAATAATTATCTTGCCGAAAGGGAAGTATTTGAATTTATAGAGCTTCAAGAACAAAGCCATATACAGGTAAGGATGAAAATTTTATTAGATAGATTCAGTGCTATGCCCTACGGATGGAGCAATTATGATATTGCAGGAATAGTAGCCAGCCTTTTTAAACAGCAGAAGATAAAACTAAGATTAAACGGAGAATATTTAGATATAGAAAATTCTGAAAAAGTAGTAAATGCTCTAACAAAACAAAACGAGGTTGATAGAGTAATAATAAATAAAAAAGTAAAAGTAGATCCATCTTTAATCCGAAAAGTTAAAAATATATGTCTTGATTTATTTGGAAGCATAAATTTACCTGATGATGAAGACGGCTTAGTAAAGGCTGTAAGAGAAAATATAGATGAAAAACTAAAGGAAATAGATAGCTATTTAATAAAATACCAATTAAATAAAAAATATCCAGGGAAAACTTTGTTTGAAAAGGGGAAAGAACTGTTCAGTTTTATAACGGAAAATAAAGATAACCTAAGCTTTTTTGAAGCAATAATTAAAAAAGAAGAAGAACTTTTATATTGGAAAGATGATATTACATATCCTATTGACTTTTTTAAAAACCAGGTTGAAATATTTGAAAAGGGATTAAAGGTTTATGAAAAATGTAATGAAAGCAGTAATTATTTAAACGATGAAATAAAAAAAGAACATAAAAAACTGGAACAGATAATAAATAATCCTATACCCTATGGTGAAATAAGAAATATAATGACCATAGTTCAAAACATTGAAAAACTATTTAACGATATAATTCAAAACAAAAAAGCATCGGTTAAAGAAAAAATTAGTCAGGATTATAATTATTGCATATATTTGGCAGATAAATATAATTTTGAGGATATAAAAAGGCAGATTGAAGAGTTTTATAAAAACTTAACAGCAAACATTGATGTATACGATAACATATATAAAATCGATGCCTTAATAGCCCAAAGCCTTAATAAGAAGGAAGATTTTGAGAACCTTATTAATTCAAGAATTTCAAATGACACGGCAGTTGATGATAATAAGGATGATTTAGCAAAGGAGCTTATATATGAAAAAAATGTATTGAAAATAAGCCTTGTAAGATTAACTGACAAAAGGATACTAAAAAAAGAAGAAGATGTTGAAGAGTATATAAAAGAGTTAAAACAGAAACTAACATCTCTAATTAAAAATAACATAATAGAAATAGAGGAATAAGAGGTTCAGCCTCTTATTCTTTTGGAGGGGTTTAAATGAACAAAAATGCACTAAAGAAATTAGCAGTTACAGGAAGGCAGGAACTTATTGAAAAAATTAAAAATAAAGCCTTTCAGTACGGAATACAAGAGGATGAAATAAAAAAATCTCAAATTATAAGCAGTGATTCAATAATTATAAACGGCAGACCTTTAAGTCCGATTGAAAAAACACAAAGACAAAAATTAATAGACAAGATAAAATATTTAAACGAGCAGGGGCAGGAAGGATATAATCTTATTATTGAAGAGGTTGCCTATACTTGGTTTAACAGATTTATTGCCTTAAGATTTATGGAGGTTAATAACTACCTTCCAACTAAAGTCAGGGCACTATCATCATCAGGCACAGATAGCTTTGAATCGGATTTGTTAAAGTATGCCTTTGATGTTAAACTTCCTGTTGATAAAGAAAAAATATATGATATGAAAATGAAGAACGATTTAGACGGGCTGTTTAAATATATGATTATATCTCAATGCAACAGCTTAAATAAATCCTTGCCTTTTATGTTTGAAAAGATTGGAGATTATACGGAACTTTTATTTCCAGATAATCTTTTAAATGAAGGTGCATTTATAAGAAGATTAACTGATACAAGTATAATTCCTGAAAGCGACTGGAAGGATGTTGAAGTTATAGGCTGGCTTTATCAATTTTATATTTCAGAAGAAAAAGATAGAGTCTTTTCGCAAAATAGTAAACATAAAAAAGAAGAAATACCCTACGCTACACAGCTTTTCACTCCTGGCTGGATAGTAAGGTATATGGTTCAAAACTCCTTAGGAAGGTATTGGATTGAATCCCATAAAGAGCACACTGATTTAAAAAATGAATGGGAATACTATCTTGAAAGCCTATGTGATGATAAGGATTATGAAGAGAAGTTAGCACCACATATAAACAGAGAATTAAATATAGAGGATATAAAATGTTTTGATCCTGCCTGCGGTTCAGGGCATATTTTGGTTTATATGTTCGATGTACTTTATAAAATTTACGAAAAATGCGGATATGTGCAAAGGGACATACCAAAGCTTATAATTGAAAATAATTTATACGGTCTTGAAATAGACGACAGAGCTTATCAGCTTGCCTGTTTTTCGGTTGTTATGAGGGGCATGAAATACAATGACAGCCTTTTAAGGACAATTGAAAGGGAAGGAATAAATATAAATATTGCATCTATACAGGAAACAAATAATTTAAATGAAGAAGATATAGTATATATTGCAGGAGAAAACTTTGGAAGCAACTATGAAAAAACTAAGGAATTCATTAAAAAATTCAAAGATGCTAAAATATATGGCTCTTTAATTAAAATAGATGAATTTGATAAAGAGTTTTTTGAAAAAAGATTAGAAAACATTATAAATAATCCCGCAAAAGATTTAATTAAAGATAATATAAGAAAAAAAATTATAGAAATACTTCCGAATCTTATAAAGCAATCAGAAATTATGAGCAGAAAATATGATATATTAGTTACTAATCCTCCGTATATAGGACTTAAAAAAATGAATGTTGAATTATCGGAGTATTTAAAGAAAAATTTTCCTGATTCAAAGATAGATACTTGTACAGCCTTTATGGAAATAGATAATTTTTATTTAAAAGAATATGGCTTTATGGCAATGATTAATCAGCACTCTTGGATGTTCTTATCAAGTTTTGAAAATTTAAGAGATAAAATTATTTTAAATAGAACTATATATTCTATGCTTCATTTAGGGGCAGGAGCCTTTGAAGAGATAAATGGTGAAGTTGTACAGTCAACAGCTTTTGTACTGCGAAAAATAAGAGATTTAAATTTAAAAGGCGAATATATAAGACTTATAGAAATAAGAGATTCAGAAGAGAAAAAAATAAAAACAAAAGAAGCAGTGGATAATCCAAAGGTAAGTTATAGATATAGAGTTGACAGTAAAAACTTTAAAGATATTCCAGGAATGCCGATAGCATATTGGGTTAAGAAAAATATAATGAATATATTTAAAAATAATAAATTATTAAATGAACTATATGAAACTAAAAAAGGTATGTTTACAGGTGATAATGAGTATTTTTTAAGAATATGGTATGAAATAAAAAATACTGATATTGGAAAAAATTTCAAATTCTATAATAAGGGAGGTGGATATAGAAAGTGGTATGGTAATAATGATATTGTTATAAAATGGCATAATAATGGATATGAAATTAAAAACTTCAAGAAGTCTGGTAATATTTATGAAAATTATTTTTTTACAAAATGTTTAACATGGAATTTAGTAAGTACTTCAGATTTTTGTTGTAGAGCATTAGGAGATAACTTTGTAATTGGTGATGCTGGACCTATTTGTTTAGTAGATAATGATAATTATTTTTATTTATTGGGATATATGAATACTAATGTATGTAATTTTTTTATGAAAATATTAAATCCAACTCTCAACTATCCATCTGGTATAGTAGGGAAATTACCAATAGAAATAGATAATTATTTTAAGACAAAAATTAATAAAATAGTTGAAGAAAACATTGAAATCTCCAAGACTGACTGGGATTCTTATGAGACTTCATGGGACTTTAAAAGGCATCCTTTATTAGTTCATAAAAAAGATGCAAAAACAATAGAAGAGGCATATAAAAATTGGGAGGCATTTGCTAAAGAGCAGTTTCACAAACTAAAAGAAAATGAGGAGAAACTGAATGAAATATTCATTGAAATTTACGGTCTTAAGGGTGAATTAATGCCTGAAGTTGATGAGAATGATGTAACTGTAAGAAAGGCAGAATTAGAAAGGGATATAAAATCCTTTATTTCCTATGCTGTTGGCTGTATGTTCGGAAGATATTCTTTAGATGAAGAAGGTCTTATATACGCCGGAGGAGATTTTGATATAAATAGATATAAAAAATTTAAGCCCTGTGAAGATAATATTATACCTATACTTGAAGATGAATATTTTGAAGGTGATATAGTATCAAGGTTTACCGAATTTTTAGAGATAACCTTTGGCAGAGAAACACTGACTGAAAATTTAAGCTTTATTGCAAAAGTTCTTGGCAAAAAAGAAGGAGAAACCTCAAAGGATACTATAAGAAGATATTTTCTAAATGATTTTTATAAGGATCATACTCAAACATACAAGAAAAGACCTATATACTGGCTTTTTACATCAGGAAAACAAAAATCTCTTAACTGTTTAGTATACATTCACAGATATGATAAAGCTACTCTCTCAAATATCAGAAATAATTATCTTCATCAGCTTCAGGATAAATTAGAGATACAGATAAAGCTTTTAAAGGGCATAGCCGAAGGAGAATACAGCACTAAGGAAAAGAATACAGCTAATAAAAAAATACAAAATATAGAAAAACAGATGGATGAACTTAAAAAATATGATAGTTTACTGCGTCACATGGCAGACATAAAAAAAGTTACTGATTTAGATTTAGACGATGGGGTAATTAGAAATTATGAAAAACTTAAGGATTTATTAGCTTTAATAAAATGATTTAATGTACCTGCAGACTTAAATGCAGGTGCTTATTTTATATTAATTTATTATAATATATTTAGATTTTTATTTTGGGAGTTGAAAGTATGTGTTATGAAATAGAAGTAATCTTAAAAACTTTAAAAGAAGAATTCAGCCTGCCTTTAAAAGAAGAAGAAAACAGAAGGATAATAATATGGAATGATTTTGACAGAGAGTTTGAAGATATAGTAGATAAAATTGATATTGAAGGAGTAAAGATACATAAATTAACAGGGGATAATGACTTTTATACAAAGTATTTAATTGAAGAGGAAGATGCTTTTTCAAATTATCTTATATATAATCCAATTAATATAACAGATGAGAGAGATAATTGGCTTATTGATATGTTTTTATATTCTAAAGCTTTTTATGCAGATAATAATTCTTTAATGATGAGAGAACTTAATATAAGCAATTCCCTAAGGGATAAATTTATTAATTATAAAAGCTTTTTTAAATCACAGGAAAGGAGAAAAAAGGTAAGCCTTTTAATTGATAACATCGATACAGAAGAAAAACTGGAATTATCTGTTTTAGCGGTTTTAACAAATTCAAAATCAATTGAATTTGAAGACATTTTAAGGAATATTCTATCTGAATCTATTAATGATGATGAGAATGAAAAATATTTAGAAATAAAAAAGTTTGGGCTCTATGATGCCTTTGTAAAGTATATAAATAAATTTTACGGATTTGATTTACAAGGCAAAAGCCTTAAGGATTTTTATTTCTCTTTAATAACAACAGTTATATCAAATTATGTAGATGAGGGAAAACTAAAATCATTAAAAAAATATATAAATAAAAATAAACCTAACTGTTTGGTTTTTATTGATCATTGGATAAATCATTTAAAGCTTAGTGAAAAATATGAAGATTTTTCTTCGGAATATGAAAGGGAATTTAATATAGATAATTTAACAGATAGTTTAGATGTGAAGGAATATAAAGATATAGATGTTTTAAGAGCTTTTGACAGGGGTATAATTACTTATATAGCAAATTCAATAATGAATAATTTAGAAGACTATGATACATATATAGAAATTATTAAAAATAGAAGGACAAAGCATTTTTACAAAGAATATGAAAATATATATGAAGCTTTAATATGCGTTATACAAATGTATAAATTCTACAAAAAATATAAATCAGGTATACCTCAAAAAAGCTGTGAAAAGATGTTTAGGCAGTATATTGAGGAGTTTTATAAAATGGATTTTTATTATAGAAAATTTTACTATTTTTATGATAAAAAGTCCTCAAGCGATGTTTTAAACAAATTAAAGGTTTTAGTTGAAAATCTTTATGTTAACTGGTTTTTAGGTGAACTTGGCTTAAACTGGACACGTTCCATAGATGAAAATATGAAAAATATTTGGCATATTGATGGAATTGAGAATCAGAGAAATTTCTACAAAAAGTATATTCATTCTAAAATTTCAAAAGGGGAAAGGGTTTTTGTTATTATATCAGATGCCTTAAGATATGAGATAGGCGTTGAAATATCGGAAAAACTAAATGAAAAAGTTATCAATTCAGCTAATGTTTTCCCGATGCTTTCAACTGTTCCCTCTATTACAAAATTAGGAATGGCATCCCTGCTTCCTAATAACTCTATTTCTTTATCTGAAGATGGAAGGATTTTAGTTGACGGCATAGACAGCAGGGGCATAGAAAACAGAAATAAGATATTAAATATGAATTTTAAAAACAGTATAGCTGTTGACTATCATAAAATACCAAAACATAAGGATGAATTTATAGAATATTTAAAGGGATACAAATTAATTTATATTTATCACGATACAATTGATGCAACAGGGGATAAAGGCTCAACTGAGATTTATACAGTTGATGCTGTTGAAAGGTCTATAAATGAGATTTTGGATTTAGTTCATAAAATAACTACATGGCTTGGAGGAATAAATATTTTTATTACTTCAGATCATGGTTTTATATACCAGCGTTCGGATTTGGAAAATAGCGATAAAATAGGCAGTAATATAGAAAATTTTATTGATAGAAATAGAAGAAGTGTTATTTTAAAGGAAAATAGGGAATTTGAAGATTTGATTAAGATAGATATGAAGTATTTACTTGAAGGGGAAGGATATTATGCTTATATGCCTAAATCTAATATTAGATTTAAGATGCAGGGAGAGGGAGCAAAATTTGTTCATGGAGGGTTAAGCCTTCAGGAAATTGCAGTACCCGTTGTTGAATATAAATTTAAGCGAAACACCTATAAAGACAGGGTAGAGGCTCAAAAAGCAGAAATAAAATTAATAAACGAGTCAAGAAAAATTACAAATAGTATATTTACTTTAAATTTATTCCAGACTGAAAAAATAAGCGAAATTGTAATTCCTGCTGTTTATGATATATATATGACAGATGATGAATATAATATTATTTCAAATATAGAAACAATAATTGCGGATTTAAAAAGTGAAAGACCAGATGATAGGGTGATAAAGGTTAAGCTTGTATTGAAGGCTGTTGAATACGATAAAAATAAAAAATATTATTTAATTATCAAAGATAAAGAAACAAAAGAAGTTATTGAAGAGATTGCTTTTAATATAAAATTGAGTATAGTAAGCCATTTTGATTTTTAGATAATTACCCTTTCACTAACTTTTATTAAGTGTTACAATATACAGAGAAAATATGCCATTTTATATTTTTGACTCATAATATTATAATATGAAAAATTTTATTCTTGGAATTGGAGGTGGTATTAATGGAATGTGGTCCTTATCCTAGTAGTATTTTTGATGAATATTATCGGAAAACTAAATATTGCAGGAGAACTGCAGATGCATTAATACTGCCCTTTGCATTTCTCCTGCCCAAAGGGAGGAGACAAAAATATGGAAAGAGTAAAAGGATGCTATATAAGCAATCTTCTTAACGTTTCTGTTTATGATTCAACTAACATCTATCTTGGCAAATTAAACGATCTTATTGTAACTTCTGACGAGCATCTCCCTGCAGTCCAAGGACTTAGAATAAAAAATAGAGATGCACTAAAAGAAATTGCTTTTAAGTCCTTAGGAATTTTTAAAGATAATAAGAAATATAAAATAATTGTTGACAATTATTTTGAATATAAAAGGGATAAAAATTTTTATTCTCTTTCAAACGATATTTTAGATAAGCAAATAGTGGATATAAACGGAAGAAGAGTCGTAAGAGTTAATGATTTAAGACTAGCTGAAATTGGCGAAAATTATAAAGTAATTGCTGTTGATATAGGACTTAGGGGTATATTAAGAAGGCTTGGAATATTAAATTTTGTAGAACTTTTAGTATCAAAATTTGGTAGAAATTTGTCTGATAGCCTTGTAATATGGGATAGTGTTGAACCTATAAAAGGCCAGGTAGATAGAATTACTTTATCTATTCCCTATAAAAAATTAAAATCTCTTCATCCAGCGGACATTGCTGATATTTTGGAAGAGCTTGATGCAAATTATAGAAGTCATATATTTAAAACATTTGATACAAGGCTTGCAGCTGATACTCTTGAAGAGTTTGAAGATGAATATCAGGCAGATCTTCTTGAGAATATAGATATAAAGCTTGCAAAAGAGATTTTTGATAATATGCCTAATGATGAAATAGCAGATATACTTGAAGATGTTGATGAAGAACAAGTAGAAAAAATACTTGAAAAAATGGATAGAAGTGATGCTCAAGAGATAAAGGAACTTTTAAAATATGATGATGACCTTGTTGGAAGCATCATGAATAAAGATTATATTGCTTTTAATTATGAAAAATCAGTTGATGAAGTTATAAAAGAACTTAGAGAAACAAAGCCAAGTTCAGAAATTGCCTATTATCTTTATGTAATCGACAATGATGAAAGGCTTCTTGGAGTGGTATCATTAAGAGATCTTATTGTATCATCGCCTAATCTTAAGCTTAAAGATATAATGCAAAGTAATATAATTTATGTTTACGATACTGATACCCTAGATGATTTAACTGAAATAGTTACAAAATATGAACTTCTTGCAATTCCAGTAGTAAATAAAGAAAAAGTTCTTCTTGGAATGGCAATATTAAACGATATAGTAGATGAAGTTCTTTTACCACGATGGAAGAAAATACTAAAAAGGTCAGCGTAGGAGGCAACTATGGGGAAAATAAAAAACAAAAGAATTAGAAATTTATTATTCATACTTGGAATTATAGGACCAGGTCTTATTACAGTTAATGCAGGAAACGATGCTGGAGGGATTGCAACCTATGCTGCAGTTGGAGCACATTTTGGATATAAAATGCTTTGGGGATTGCTACTTATAACCTTTAGCTTAGGAATTATTCAGGAAATGAATGCAAGAATGGCTGTTGTTACTGGAAAAGGGCTTTCTGACTTAATAAGAGAACAATTTGGAGTTAAACTTGCCTTTTTTGCAATGCTAACGCTTTTTATAGCAAACTTTGGTGTGTGTGTTGGAGATTTTGCAGGTATTGCAGCGAGTATGGAACTCTTTGGAATAAGCAAATATATATCTGTTCCAATTGTTGCTGCTTTTACATTGTTTGTAATAACAAGAGGAAACTATTCTAAAATAGAAAAGGTATTTTTAATATTTACTTTTGTATTTTTTTCATATATAATAACTTGTTTTATTGCAAAACCACAGTGGAATATTGTTTTTAAAGAGATGTTTACCCCACAAATAGAATTTAACAAAGAATTTATACTTACATTTATTGGTATGATAGGAACTACTATAACACCCTATATGCAATTTTATCTGCAGTCATCAATAGTTGATAAAGGATTAAATATAGATGATTATAAATATGAAAAGATAGATGTATATTTATCTGCTATTTGGGGAGATATGGTATCTTTTTTTATAATAGTTACAACAGCTATGACTTTATATAAAAACGGTATTAGAATTGAAAGTGCAGAGCAGGCAGCCCTTGCCCTTAAACCTCTTGCTGGGAATTATGCCTCTGCTCTATTTGGTATTGGATTATTTGGTGCATCAGCTCTTGCTATAGCAATAATTCCTCTTTCGACAACCTATGCAATATGTGAAGCCTTTGGATTTGAGAGAGGTCTTGATAATGAATTTAAAGAAGCACCTATTTTTTATGGAATATTTGCGGGTATGATTATTGTAAGCGCAATAATTGTACTTCTTCCTAAGATATCTCTTGTTAAAATAATGCTTTTTACACAGCAGCTTGCAGGAATATTATCTCCAATAATATTAATTTTTATGGTTCGTTTAACTAATAGGAAAGACGTAATGGGAAAATACGTTAACAACAGAGTGCAGAATATAATAATATGGATTACAGTGGCATTTATAATTGCATTATCAATAATTATATTCTTATCTCCATTAATTGAAATTATTATATAAATAAAAATTTCTAAAGTTAATAAAAAGTGTCTTGCTATAAATTGAATTTTATTGCAAGGCACTTTTTATTGTATTAATGTCAAAAGGAAAATAGATAACATATATTAATTATTGTTAAATGAAATATATATTTATTATCAATTGAGAAACAATTTTAATCAAGAAATACTTGAAAAAACAATAATAAATGCATATAATGTTATTATCATTAATTATCAATTAGGAGTGATATAGTGGGAGAATTTAAATTGGGGACAAAAACATCATGGATTACGATATTTATAAATACAGTACTTTGTGTATTTAAAATTGTAGCAGGAATGATAGGACAAAGTACTGCAATGCTTGCAGATGGAGTTCACACCCTTTCTGATATACTTGCAACTTTTGTAGTAATATTAGGTCTTAAAATATCTTCTAAAGAAGAAGATGAAAAGCACCCATATGGTCATGAAAAGTTCGAGGCAGAGTGTGCCAAAGTAGTAAGCACTATTCTTCTTATAACTGGACTTATTATAGGATATGAGGGGGGTAAGAGTCTTATTTCAGGAGATATTAGAACGCCAGGTTTAATTGCCTTGATTGCCGCAGTAATTTCGATAATAGTAAAAGAGGGGATGTATTGGTATACTATAATAGTCGCAAAAAAAATAAGAAGTCTTTCTATGGAAGCAGATGCATGGCATCATAGATCAGATGCTTTTTCATCCGTAGGAACTCTTATAGGTATTTTTGGTGCAAGACATGGCTTTAAATTTATGGATCCTGTTGCGGGTATTATAGTAAGCTTTTTTATAATTAAAGTGGGAATTGATTTTTATAAAAAATCTACAGCTCAGCTAATCGATGAGTCAACGGATAAAGAAACTATTGAAAAAATTAAATCTGTAGTTATGGCGACACCGGGAGTAAAAGAAATAAATATGCTAAAGACAAGACTTTTTGGAAATAAAATATACGTGGATATAGAGATATGTGTAGATGAAAATATGACGGTAAAACAGGGGCATGAAATAGCAGAGGCTGTTCATTTAAATGTTGAATCAGATATAAATCATATAAAACACTGTATGGTACATTTAGAACCATATAAAGGATAAATTAAGCTGTCTTAAGGTAATTTTATAATACTTTAAGACAGCTTTTGATTTTAGATATTATTGACGATATAAGATTCTTGATAACTAAGATTAAATTAAATATAATATATATTTAAAAATTTTATAAAACATAACATAATATGAAGGGGAAATAATATTTGTGTCGAATTTAAATAATTAAATTAAAATTACTATTTAGGGGGTATAATATGGAGAAAAATTTAAAGTCAATATTTTTAATATTTATTTTATTAACATTAACAATACTATCTTTAGGCGGCTTTATTATATCTTCTGCGATTTCTAAATATTTAGCAAACAATAATTCTGGTAATATTACTTCAAATTTTAATTATATAATTTTCTTTGCTTTATTAGGTTGTTTTATCATTATAATTTTTATATTTTATTTAATGTTAAAGAAAATGATGCTTATAAATACTGTTGATTTAAAAAATGATATTGACCTTATAGTTTCAGGACAGATAAATCATAATATAAATTCTAAAGGAAACAATAAAGTTGCAGAAGGGATTAATTCTATTGTAAAGAACCTTAGAAAAATACTTTGTGATATTGCTCAGGTATCTCAAAAGAACAGAGAACTTGCAAATAAAATACACGTTGGAAGTGAAAATATTGAAAAGGCAGCAAATGAAATTGCAAATTCTGTGCAGGTTATTGCAGAGGGTGTGACAAAGCAGTCTCAATCAGCAGAAAGTGCAAATAAAGATGTAATGTTGATGGCACAGAACAGCAAAAATATACTCGACAATGTAAATAAAGCACAAGAAATTGCAAAGAGAATGACAAACATTATAAAAGAAAACCAGCGAGTATTTGAAAAACTTGTTGAGAGAATGCAGAAAACAGGTGATGAGAGTTTAAAATTTGTTAATAATATAAAGGATTTACAACTTGAAGCAGAAAGGATACAAAATATAAATTCTGTAATTACTGAAATAAGCGATAGAACTAATCTTTTAGCGCTTAATGCAGCAATTGAAGCAGCCAGGGCAGGAGAGCATGGTAGAGGTTTTTCGGTTGTTGCGGAAGAAGTTAGGAAGCTTGCAGAGCAGTCATCAAATTCAGCTAATGAAATAAAATCAATAATTGAAAAAATAACATCATCAATCGGTAAAATAACTCAAGAGGCAAATATTCAGTCTGAAGAAATAAAAGAGGATATAGATTTTGCTAATGTTTCGAAGAATTCCTTTAATGAGATAATTGATTCAACGAGGGCTACATATGATTCAATAAATGAAATAAGTAGATTTGCAAAAGACACTTATGAAATGACAAGAAATATAACTGCGCTTGTAGAGAATATATCAGCATCCATTCAGGAATCAGTAGCTTTTTCTGAGGAAGTTTCGGCATCAGCTCAGGAGCAGTTTGCATCTATTAGTGAAATGTCAAAACTAGTAAAAACGATGAATTCTACAGCTGATGAAATTGATAAAATGTTGAAATCTTATATTCAAAATATAAAAATAGGTGAAAAAGAAAGACAGACTATAAAATATGGATTTGAATTATTAAGAACTATTAATTCGGAATTGAATGAAAAGAATATAGACATAGATAAAGCTTCAGAAATTTTAAAGAAAAAATTAAATAAGGAAGTAAATTTTGAATATATAGGTATATTAAATGATAAGGGAATAATGGTGTCAGCAACGGAAAAAATAGATGAAAACAATAAGGATTTTTCCTTTAGACCATATTTTAAAGAAACAATAAAGGGAAAAGAATATACTACTGAACCCTATATATCAAACGTATCTTATAATTATTGTATTGCTATTGCTATTCCCTATAAAGATAAATCAGGGCAAATTAAAGGAGTTATTATGGCAGATATTTGTATATAAACACCGTTATCGGTGTTTATATTTTTATAACTAGTTTTTTATATAATTAAATAAGGAAGATTAAGGGGGATTTATATGAAGATAAAGTTTTGTGGTGCAGCAAAAACAGTTACGGGTTCCTGTTATTATATTGAAGCCTGTAATAGAAAGTTTTTAATAGATTGTGGAATGTTTCAAGGAAGCAAAGAAGAACTTAATAGGGTAGAATTTCCTTTTAACCCCAAGGATTTAGATTTTATAATTTTGACTCACGCTCATATAGATCATTCAGGAAGGATACCTCTTCTTATTAAAAAAGGTTTTAGAGGGAGTATATACTGTACTTCTGCAACTTCAGAGCTTGTAAATATTATGTTAAAAGATAGCGCTCACATACAGGAAAAGGAAGCACTTTGGGAAAACAAAAAAAGATTAAGAAAGGGACTTGAAACTGTGGAACCTTTATATAAAATGGAGGATGCTGAAAGAGTAGAAGAGTATATATATCCTTTATCCTATGGAAAAATTGAAAGAATAGACGAAAACATAAGTTTTATATTAAAGGATGCAGGTCATCTTTTAGGCTCTTCTATAGTACTATTAAAAGTTAGGGAAAATGGAAGGACAAAGACGATAACTTTTACAGGAGATTTAGGCAATTTTAATATACCTATTATAAGGGATTATGAATATATAGATGAAACTGATTATTTAATAATTGAATCAACCTATGGAAATAGAGAGCATGAAGAAGGAAAAGAGTCGAAAGATTTATATAATATTATAATTGATACAATAGACAGAGGAGGAAATGTAATTATTCCTTCCTTTGCCGTAGGAAGGACACAGGAAATTTTATATCTTCTAAATTATTATATAGATATTGAAAAAAGAAAAAAATTTAAAAATGTTGAGATTTATTTAGATAGCCCCCTTGGAGTTCAGGCAACAGAAATTTTTGAAAAGCATAAGGAATGTTATGATGAAGAGGCATTAAAATTATTAAATAATGATATTGATCCTATAAACTTTGATAATTTAAATATTATAAAGACTTCTGATGAATCTATGGCATTAAATGAAAAAAAGGGTGTTGTAATAATTTCTTCTAGCGGAATGTGTGAAGCAGGCAGAATAAAGCATCATCTTAAACATAATATCTGGAGAGAAGAAGCATCAATAGTTTTTGTTGGGTATCAGGCTGAAGGAACTTTAGGGAGAAAAATACTTGATGGAGCTAAAGAAGTAAGTATATTTGGAGAAAAGATGGTTGTAAAAGCAAAAATTCACAGTATACAGGGGCTTTCTGGTCATGCTGATGTGAATGGAATATTGAATTGGGTTAAAAATATAAAAAATGGAATTAAAGAGTGTATTTTTATAACACATGGAGAAATTGAAGCCCAGGAGAGTTTAAAGTATAATTTAAAATCTATTTCAAAGGCAGATATTATAATACCTGATATGTACGAAGAATATAATATATAAATTTCTTATTAAATTATTTAAATTATCTTGACATATTTTTTATACTAATACTATAATTGAGATAAATATATTTTGCGATGAAGAGGATAAGTAGATAAAAGTACCATTTTAGAGAGCTGGTGATGGTGGAAATCCAGTATGGTTTTTTATCGAAACAGGCCTTTGAGCACTGGGTTGAAAAAGGTTTATCCAAGTAAATCCGGCGGGTTCTCCCGTTAAAGAGAGTTTAAAGTGGGCATTGCCAAAATAGGTGGTACCGCGGAAGCTAAAACCTTTCGTCCTATAAGAGGATTAAAGGTTTTTTTGTTTATATATAAAAACAGGAGGTAGTAGTATGGTAGATAAAATTAATAAAGAAGAAGTACTCAATGATGAAAGCACTAAAAAAAACTATTCAAATTTCATTCAAGATATAATAAATAAGGATATGGAAGAGAATACCTATGGACAGAAGGTACACACTCGTTTTCCCCCAGAACCAAATGGATATCTTCATATAGGTCATGCTAAATCTATATGCCTTAATTTTGGAATAGCAGCATATAATAATGGACTTTGCAATTTAAGATTTGATGATACAAATCCAAGTAAAGAGGATACAGAATATGTTGAATCCATAATGGAAGATGTCCATTGGCTTGGCTTTGACTGGGGCGATAGAATGTATTATGCCTCGGATTATTTTGATAAGCTCTATGAATTTGCTGTAAAGCTAATTAAAAAAGGTAAGGCCTATGTGTGCGATTTAAGTCCTGATGAAATAAGAGAATACAGAGGAACTTTAACTCAGCCTGGAAAGAATAGCCCTTACAGGGATAGAAGTATAGAAGAAAATCTCGATTTATTTGAAAGAATGAAAAATGGGGAATTTCCTGATGGTTCTAGGGTTTTAAGGGCTAAAATAGATATGGCATCTCCAAATCTTAATATGAGAGATCCAGTTATATATAGAATTTTAAGGGCTACACATCATAGAACAGGTGATAAATGGTGTATATATCCTATGTATGATTTTGCTCATCCTCTCTCTGATTACATTGAAGGTATAACCCATTCTATTTGTACTCTCGAATTTGAAGATCACCGTCCTCTTTATGATTGGGTTTTAAGAGAACTTGAGCTTAAAAATCCTCCAAAACAGATCGAGTTTGCAAGGCTTAATCTCAATTATACAGTTATGAGCAAAAGAAAACTCTTAAAACTTGTAAAGGAAGGTTACGTTGATGGTTGGGACGATCCAAGAATGCCGACCATATCAGGGCTTAGAAGAAGAGGTTATACTCCTGAGGCAATAAGGGATTTTTGTAACAGAATAGGTGTTGCAAAGGCTGATAGCATTGTTGATATTGGAATGTTAGAGCATTGTATTAGAGAGGATTTGAACAAAAGAGCAAAGAGAGTAATGACAGTTTTAAGACCTCTTAAAGTTGTAATTGACAATTATCCTGATGATTTAGTTGAGGAATTTGATATTGAAAATAACCCGGAGGATTTAGAGGCTGGTACTAGAAAAGTTCCTTTTTCAAAGGTTATATATATTGAAAAGGACGATTTCATGGAAAATCCTCCCAAGAAATTCTTCCGTCTTACTATTGGTGGAGAGGTTAGATTAAAAAATGCATATTTTATAAAATGCAACAGCGTCGTTAAGGATGAAAATGGTGAAATAGTAGAACTTCATTGTACCTATGATCCTGCTTCAAGAGGAGGAGAGTCTCCTGATGGAAGAAAGGTTAAGGGTACTATACACTGGGTATCAGCACAGCATGCTATAGATGTTGAAGTAAGACTCTATAATCATCTTTTTACAATTGCAAACCCATCTGAGGATACGGAAGGCAAAGAATTTACTGATTATATAAATCCTGAATCTCTTGAGGTTTTAAAAGGTTGTAAAGCCGAAAGAAATCTTTTAAATGCTAATTTAAAAGAAAGATATCAATTCCTTAGAACGGGATATTTTTGCCTTGACTCAAAATATTCAAAAGAAGGGAATTTAGTATTTAACCGTGTTGTTGGCTTAAAGGATACTTGGGCAAAAATATCGAAGGAATAACTTTAAGTATATAATATTTTAATTTATAGTAGAGCCCATAATACTTTTGTATTATGGGCTACATTTATTCGCTTTCTTTAAGGTTGTATGTGTTTTTAATATAATTTGTAATCTTTTCTATCCAAATATCATAAAGCATAGGTTTATATTCTTTAAGTACGGAAATAAATATGTTTAAAACACCGAGATTATATAGACCTTTAACTAAATGGCGTGGGAAATCTCTATTTTTTGTATAGCACTTTTTAGGATCGATAACCATAATAGATCCATCGGATTTAACAATAATGTCTTTACAACGTATATCTTGTTTTGAAAAATTAAGCTTTTTAAATTCTATAAGTAGGTCAATTAAATTTTTAGAAAGTTTTTTGCTAAGTCCATTTTTTTTAATGTATTTGTTTAAAGGTATACCTTCAACGTAATCTCTTATCATATAGTTGCCGCACATTCCGTATACTCTTGGAAAATATTTATTATTATTTATCTTTTCAAGTATTTTGTATTCTCGTTCGCAACTATAGGTTTCATAGCATATTTTTATAACCTTTCCTTCTGGCAGAAGGTATACTATACCGTTATGCCCTTTGCCGAGGAATTTGCAGTCGAGAAGATTAATATTAAATTTTTCAATATATTTTTTATATAATTTATTGCTCATAGTATCTCCTTAAAACTTAGGCTTTGTATATATTATGAGTCATTATAATGATTTGACAATAATAAAATATGTTTTACAATAAATAAAGTAAAAAAGTATGGGAGGAGATATTTTGAGCGGAATATCAAACGATAGGTGCAAAGTGTTAATTCCTGATAATGAAAGAAAGCCTCTTTGTGAAATAGAAAGAAGTATAACAACAAAATTCAGACATCATATATGGGGAAAGTTTATAAAGGCCATATCAGAATATGATATGATTAAAAATGGAGATAGAATTGCAGTTGCAGTATCAGGAGGAAAAGACAGCCTTCTTATGGCAAAACTTTTTCAGCAGTTTAAAAAAACTAAAAAAATAGATTTTGAAATTGAATTTATAGTAGCTGATCCTGGTTATCATGAAAGTATAAAAGAGCTTTTAATAGATAATTGTAGATATTTAAATATTCCTATACATATTTATGAGTCAGGAATTTTTGAAATAGTTGATAGAATTGCAAAGGATTATCCTTGCTTTATGTGTGCAAAAATGAGAAGAGGTGCGCTTTATTCAAAAGCTAAAGAACTTGGTTGCAATAAGCTTGCTTTAGGGCATCATTTTGATGATGTTATTGAAACGGTACTTTTAAATATTTTTTATACTGGATGCTTTAAAACTATGCTTCCAAAATTGAAAGCAAAAAATTTTGAGGGGATTGAACTTATAAGACCCCTTTATTTTATAAAAGAACACTATATTGAATGTTATACTAAAGAAAGCGGTATAATGCCTATAAATTGTGCTTGTATGGTTGCAGCACAGAGAACAGGAAATAAACGATATGAAATTAAAGATTTAATTAAAGATTTAAAAAGTAAATATAAGGATATAGATAAATTTATTTTTAGAGCAACTCAAAATGTAAATTTAAATTCTATTTTAGGATGGCAGGAAAATGGGAAAAAATATTCATATCTTGATTTTTATGATTTTAATTATGAAGAATGATATTGAAAATAAAAATAAATATCTTTATTTTTATTGAAAAATGTTATAAAATGATACATAAAATTAAAGAAAATTATGAAAGTGATAGGGATTTATGACGAATATTGTAGTAATTAGATAATAAGGTATTAGGTGATTTTATAATTAAAACAAAATTGAAAAGGAATAATATGAAATAAGCTAAAACTGTGATCCAAAAGGGAAGGATTACGTTGGAAAGGATGTTTTAAGATTGAGAATTAGAAAAAATACTTAATTTAAGGTAAGGGGGCTTTAATTTGATAGCAGACTTGTTTTTTAAGGTAAAGGATATTATGACAGTAGATTTTATAAAAGCGCTTCCAACTGAAACTATTAATTCTGTTATGAATAAAATGATCAGGGCATTTAAAGATGAAGTAATAGTTATGGATGAGAATGATTGCCTTATTGGACTATTTACAAAATATGATCTGTCAAAGATTAAAAAATTAGATGTTAGTTTTGATGAACCTATTGGAAATTACATAATTAAAGATGTTTTGATAATAGATCCTGATTTTTCTGTTAAAGAAGCAAGGGATTTAATGATAAAGAAAAACATTGGAAGGCTTCCTATTGTAGAAAATGGAAAAGTTATAGGAATTTTAACAGCAAATAATATAAGAGATACTTTTTATATAAAAATGAATGAACTTTTTGATTTTCAAAATAACATAATAGATAATATACACGAAGCAATATGTATTTCTGATAGCAAAGGCAATGTAATATATTGGAATAAAAGCGCAGAAATTCTTTATAACATAAAGGCTGAGAAGATAATAGGAAAGGATATTTCTATATTTTTCCCTAATGCTATGACGCTTAAAGTTTTAAAGGAGAAAAAACCTATTGAAAATATGCAACATGAGCCTGTAAAAGGTAAAAGCGTGATATTAAGTGCAATACCTATATTTAATTCCAAAAAAGAATTGATTGCTGTTGTTACTACTGATAGGGATATAACAGAAGTTGTTAATCTTTCTAAACAACTTGAGAGCGAAAAAGAAAAAGTAGAATTTCTTGAAGATGCTTATAAAAAGGAAATTTCTAAAAAATATAGTTTTTCAAGTATATATGGAAAAAACAAAAAAATAATTGATGCAATAGCTCTAGCCCAAAGAGTTGCCCATACATCAGCAAGCATATTAATAACAGGAGAGAGTGGTACTGGTAAAGAAGTCTTTGCAAAGGCTATACATGAAGCAAGTGAAAGGACAGGAAATTTTGTTGCTGTAAATTGTAGCGCTATACCGGAGCAACTTCTTGAAAGTGAACTGTTTGGCTATGTTGAAGGAGCTTTCACTGGTGCAGCTAAAAAAGGTAAAATGGGAAAGTTTGAGCTTGCTAACAATGGGACGTTATTCCTTGATGAAATCGGAGATATGCCCTTTGAAATGCAGGCAAAATTATTAAGAGTACTTCAAGATGGGATAATATATAGACTTGGAAGTGAAAAGGGTATTCCGACAAATACGAGAATTATAGCTGCTACAAATAAAGATTTAAAAAAACTTATGAAAGAAAATAAATTCCGAGATGACCTTTTTTATAGACTTGCTGTCGTTCAGATTGAACTTCCTCCTCTTAGAGAAAGAAAAGAGGATATAAGAGATTTAGTAAATCTTTTTATTAATCAAATTGCACAGGAAGAATCGATAAAAATAAAAAATATCGATGAAATGGTGTATGAAATATTAGAAAATTATAATTGGGAAGGCAATATAAGGGAATTAAAGAATGTTATTCAAAGGATGGTTATATTATCGAATAACGGTGATATAACGATAACGTGCATTCCTGAATACATTTTAAACGCAGGAATACAAAATTTTGAAACGCCAGAAAATGAATATGATCTTCAAAAAATAGTTGAAAGGGTGGAAAAAGAAACAATTAAAAAAATATTAAAATTAACAAATGGAAACAAGCAAAAAGCTGCAAAGATGCTTAATATAAAGAGAACGACTTTGTATTATAAGTTAAATCAATATAATTTATTATGAATATATTTTAAATTAATGTTTAAAATAAAGTTAATAATATTATAGATAAATGTCAAATATTCGACACTCGTGTCAAAATATAGACACCGTTATAATTTTAACTATAAAACATGGTTTTGCATTATTATGTTATATTTAGGAAATGCGTAAAGATAAATTTGTGTCGAATATTTGACATTTTTATTTTGCTTCAATTAAATAAAATTTATTTTGATTGCTAATAATAATAGTTGTAATGTACATTATTAAAATAATTAATATAAAAATAACTTTGGCATACAAATTGCAATGTAAATATGTGAAAAAATGATGGAGGTGATAAAGTGGCAAAATTATTTAGCTTCGCTTTGAAAATGCACGTGGGAGCACCTTCAGTACCTGTTGTTAAAGAAGGTCAGACAGTTAAAAGAGGAGAATGTATAGCTGAGCCAAATGGTTTAGGTGCAAAGATTCATTCAAGTATTAATGGAACAGTAAGCAAAATTACTGATAGTGAAATAATTATTGCAGCTGATGAAGTACAATCATCGGATTTCGTTAAGATTAAAGAATGCGATAGTATAGTAGAAACTGTTTATGAAGCAGGAATTGTTGGTGCTGGTGGAGCAGGTTTTCCGACGCATATAAAGCTAAAATCTCAAATTGAAGATGGATATATAATAGCAAATTGTGCTGAATGCGAGCCAGCTCTTCATCACAACATTGAACTTCTTGAAAAAGATCCTGATATAGTAATTAGAGGTATTAGATATGCTATGAAAGCAACAAAGGCTCCAAAGGGCTATATTGCTATAAAGGGTAAAAACAAGAAGGCTATTGAAGCAATAAATAAAGCTCTAAAAGGATCAAAGGACATTGAAATAAGGGAACTTCCTGATATGTATCCAGCGGGAGAAGAAAGAGCGGTAATTCATTCTATATTTGGAATATGGCTTGAACCAACACAACTTCCTATTGAAGCAAAATGCGTTGTTTTAAATACTGAAACTCTCGCAAATATTACAAGAGCAGTTGAAGAAAGAAAGCCTGTTATTGATAAGGACATAACTGTAGTTGGAAAGCTTAAAAGCGGTATAAAGCCGAATGTATTTTTCCAAGTTCCAGTTGGAACTCCGATTAAGGATTTGATAGAAAAAGCAGGCGGAATTGATGGAAAATATGGTGAACTTATAATTGGAGGACCATATACAGGAACATCTCAGGATATTGAAAGAGCATATTTGACTAAAATATCCGGTGGAGCAATAGTTACAATTGAACTTCCAAAGTATGAAGGGCCTTTAGGACTTTTAGTTTGTGCTTGCGGCGCTAATGAAGCAAGACTTAGAGATATAGCTGAAAAAATGGGCTCAAAGGTAGTTGGAGTTACAAAGTGTAAAAATGTTGTAGAAATTAAAGGAGCAAATAAATGTTTAACTCCGGGAGATTGTCCAGGGCAGGCGCAAGGTATAATGTATCTTAAAAAGCAAGGAGCAAAGAGAGTCCTTGTGTCAAACTGTAGCGACTGTACAAATACTGTAATGTGCTGTGCTCCAAAGGCAGGACTTCCGGTTTACCATCATACAGATCATGTATTTAGAACAATTGATTATCCACTTACAAGAAGATTACCTATGGAAGGAAAAAATAAAAAGGAGGCTGATTTTGAATGTCAATGAGTGCTGAACACGCACAGGAACTAAGAAATGAAGTTGCTGTTGTGTGCTGTAGAACAGAGGCAGGAACAATATTATCAGCAGATAATCTGGAAGATCCAGCGGTTTTCCCAGATCTTGTTGATTCAGGACTTTTAACAATACCTGCAAATACTTTAAAAATAGGTCAGGTATTAGGAGCAAAATTATTAAAAACAATTGATTCATTAACACCATTAACTCCAGATTTACTTGAAGGAATTAAGGAAATTGAAGGTGGAGCAAAAGTAGAAAGCAAAAATGAAGCAATTTCAGATGCAGATGCTAAAGCAGTTTTAAAATACAACAAAACAGCAGGAGAAATAATAAAAGCTGAAGATTTGGAAAATCCAATGCATTTTGAAAAACTTGCAGATTCACTTCTTGTTAACTTAGATTCAAAGGTTTTAACAAGAAAAGAAGTAATAGGTGCAACACTTAAGGTTGAGGCTCCTGCATTAACTCCGATAACTGCATCAATGCTTGAGGGATTTGAAGAAAAGGCTGAAGATGTAGTTGAAACTGCTGCTCCAGTAGCTTTTGGCGGAACATTGAAGATTAAAATTGCTGAAGGTAAAGGTATCGACATTGAAATACCATTATCAATAGCAGGAGCTGCAGCAAATGCAAAAACTGTAGCTGCTCCAGTTGCAGCTAAAGCAGAATTAAAAGCAGCTGAAAAAGCTGTAGAAGCTGTAAAGCAGGAAGTTAAACTTGAAGATAAAATTGTAAGAAAGCTTGTAAAGAAACATTTTAAGATAGAAAAAGTTGAATTTGGTCCACAGACTAAAATAGAAGGAACAACCCTTTATATAAGAGAAGATATATGCAAAGATGCATTATTGGCTGATAAGCTTGTTAAAGACATTAAGATAGACATAATAACTCCAGACAAGTACAACACTTACAGTGAAACTATAATGGACGTTCAGCCAATTGCAACAAAAGAAGGAGATAGCAAACTTGGAAGTGGAGTTACAAGAGTATTAGATGGTGTAATCGTTATGGTTACTGGTACTGATGAAGATGGAGTTCAGATAGGAGAATTTGGTTCATCAGAAGGTATTCTTGAAGAAAATATTATGTGGGGAAGACCAGGCGCTCCAGATAAAGGAGAAATATTCATAAAGACTCAAGTTACAATAGCAGCTGGTACTAATATGGAAAGACCAGGTCCTCTTGCAGCTCACAAGGCTACAGATGTTATAACTCAAGAAATAAGAGAAGCATTAAAGAAAATCGATGAAAGCCTTGTAGTTGAAACAGAAGAATTCGTTCAATACAGAAGACCAGGTAAGAAGAAGGTTGTTGTTGTAAAAGAAATAATGGGTCAAGGAGCAATGCACGATAATTTAATTCTTCCAGTTGAACCTGTTGGAGTTCTTGGAGGAAAACCAAATGTTGACCTTGGTAACGTTCCAGTAGTATTATCACCACTTGAAGTACTTGATGGAGGTATTCATGCATTAACATGTATAGGACCTGCATCAAAGGCTGTCTCTTATACACATCT
>JAOADY010000166.1 GCA_026417075.1 Caloramator sp. | reverse complement strand
TATGGCATCTTGGGCATGAAAGATTATTCATTAATTTGCACATAATTTCATCTCTCCTTTGGAGGTGTTTTATTGTTGGTTATATTTAAGATAACTCAAAGGGGAGATGAAATTCAAATATCATATAACTTAACAAAACTTAAATAAATAACAGGAGGAAAAGATATGAATTATCAAGGATTTTATTATAAAAATAGAAATGAAAATATATACTTAAAAAGGCTGTCAACTCAGCTATTAATAGTATTAATAATAATGCTTTTTCTTTTGATATTGAAGTTTGTCAATAATGAAATAACTTCTGCTTTAAATATAAAGATAAAAGAGAGTTTTAATAAAGATTATACAAAGGAAACGGTTAATATCTTTAATAATTTTGCACCAAACAGTAAGGAAGTTTTTGAGAGACTTTTAATAAAAAAAGGAAAATTTATGATTGATGATATGCCTGTTAAAGGCAAAATTATAGAGTCTTCTGATAACAATTCAATTATTATAGAAACAGCAGAAGGAACAGAGGTAAAAGCAGTTTATGATGGTAGAGTAGAAAGAGTTGAAAACGATGAAAAAGTGGGAATATCAATAGTTATTAATCATGGAAATGGGTTTAAATCGAGATATGGATATTTATCAGATATCAAAATAAGTGAAGGTGATGATGTAACAAAAGGAAGTGTTATAGGAATTTCAGGTAAAGATAAAAATTCTAAGTCATGTGTGTTTTTTCAACTATTAAAAAACGGTAATCCTGTAAATGTAGAAGAATATATAAAAAGATAATCAGTAAATTTGAATGGTATAGTTTTTGGATGTATAATAAGACTATATATTAAGTAAAAAATATATAATAAAGATTATATTTACAGGAGGAGTTTGGATGATATACATAGCAGATAAAATACTAAGTAGTGTAACAAAACCTGCAAGGTATACAGGAGGAGAAGTTAATCAGGTAGTAAAAGATTTAAAAGATGTTAATGTAAGGTTTGCGATGTGTTTTCCTGATGTTTATGAAGTTGGTATGTCGCATCTTGGAATAAAAATACTATATCATAAAATAAACGAAAGAGAAGACTGCTATTGTGAAAGGGCTTTTGCACCTTGGTCTGATATGGAAAATCTAATGAGAAAAAATGGTATTCCTTTATTTTCTCTTGAAACTAAAACTCCTTTAAAGGAGTTTAATTTTGTTGGTTTTACGCTTCAATATGAAATGAGCTATACTAATGTTATAAATATGCTTGACTTAAGTGGTATACCATTGATGTCAAAGGACAGAAAGATGGAAGACCCTTTTGTAATTTTTGGGGGACCATGTGTATATAATCCTGAACCTCTCTCTGATATTGCTGATTTTTTTGTATTAGGAGAAGCAGAAGAAGTAATAGATGAGATTTTGGATATATATATTAAGTGGAAGCAGTCTAAAAAGAGTAGAGAAGAATTTTTGTTAGAGGCAGCATCCGTTGAAGGGGTATATGTGCCTTCTTTTTATGATATTGAATATAACTATGACGGAACTATAAAAAAGAGGATAGCTCTTAAGGGAAATATTCCTGATGTAATAAGAAAGAGGTATATAAAGGATTTAAATGAATCATATTTCCCAGAAAAAATCATAGTTCCTTTAACGGAAATAGTTCATGATAGAATAATGCTTGAAACCTTTAGAGGATGTACAAGAGGGTGTAGGTTTTGTCAGGCAGGTATGATATATAGACCTGTCAGAGAAAAGAAAACAGATAAGCTTATGGAAATTGCAGAAAAACTGCTAAAGAATACAGGATATGAAGAGATATCTTTAACATCCCTTAGTATATGCGACTATTCAGATATAAAAAATCTTGTGCATAGCCTTGTTGAAAAATATGAAAAAGAAAGAGTATCATTATCTCTTCCATCTTTACGAATAGATTCTTTTTCTGTAGATCTTATAAACGAAATACAAAAGGTAAGAAAAACAGGGCTTACCTTTGCACCGGAAGCAGGAACACAAAGGATGAGGGATATTATAAATAAGGGAGTTACTGAGGAAGATTTGATAAAATCAGTTAAAAGCGCCTTTGAATCAGGATGGAGCACTATAAAATTATATTTTATGATAGGACTTCCTTTTGAGACATTAGAGGATGTTGAGGGTATTGCAGCTTTAGGACAAAAAGTTGTTGATACATATTTTTCTATACCAAAGGAAAAAAGAAATAAAGGCCTTAATATTACTTTAAGCACATCATCCTTTGTACCAAAACCTTTTACGCCTTTTCAATGGGAAGCTCAGGATAGTATGAAAAGCCTTACTGAAAAGCAGCAATATCTTAAGGAAAAAATAAAAAGCAGATATATAACATATAATTGGCACGAAAATCCTATAAGTTTCCTCGAGGCAGTTTTTTCAAGAGGAGATAGGAGACTTACTAAGGTTCTAATAAAAGCATGGGAAAAGGGTTGTAAATTTGATGGATGGCAGGAATTTTTTAAATTTGAATCATGGATGGAAGCATTTAAAGAGTGCAATGTAGATCCTGAATTTTATGCATTAAGAAAAAGAGAACTTGATGAAATACTTCCTTGGGATTTTATAGATATAGGTGTTAATAAAGAATATCTCAAAAATGAATTAAAAAAGGCACAAGAAGGAAAGCTTACTAAAGATTGCAGGATTTCATGTACCGGCTGTGGAATAACACAATTTTCAAAGGAGGGCAATTGCTTTAATGGAGCGATATTTAATAAAGTTCAGTAAGAAAGATTCAGCAAAATATATATCTCATCTTGATACTATGCGTACTTTACATAGAGCAGTAAGGAGGGCTCAGCTGCCTATATACTATTCTAAGGGATTTAATCCTCATGCCAGCATATCCATTGCTTCACCTTTATCTCTTGGGATTGAAAGTAGCTGCGAATATGCTGATATTGAATTTGAAAGTTTTTTAGAAAAAAATTATATTTTAAATTCTCTCAATGCAGTTTTACCAGAGGGTATAAAAATAATAGATGTTTTGCACGTTAAAGAAAAGATGAAGCCTTCAATGGCATTAGTTGAAGGGGCAAAGTATATAGTAAAACTAAAATATGATGAAGATATTGAAGCAGCAAAAAGTACAGTAAATTTAATACTAAATGCTGAAACTATTGAGATAATTAAAAAATCAAAATCCGGTGAAAAACTTGAGAATATAAGACCTTTTATTAAAGATATAGTAATTAAAAAATATGAAGAAAATAATTTGGAGCTAGAATTTTTGCTTTCTTGTGGTAGCAGGGGTAATCTATCGCCAAATGCAGTTGTTGAGCTTTTATATAAAAAATCAGATGGAAGAATTTATGACCATCCAGAAATAAAAAGGGATGAACTCTATTGTATAAAAAATAATAAATGGATTGATTTGTTGTCTTATTTTAAGGGGAAGTGATCGATTGAAAGAGGTATATATTGACAGAGGGATAACTCAAAGTAGGATTGCAGTTTTTGAAGATAATAAAATTGAAGATTTATATGTAGAAAACTATGACAATATAAATATAACAGGAAATGTCTATATAGGCAGAGTAGAAAACATTGTTCCTTCACTGGGAGCAGCTTTTGTCAATATAGGCGCTGGAAAAAATGGAATACTCCATTCAAAGGAAATGAAAAATGTAGATAAGCTAAAATGTGGGCAAGATGTTATTGTGCAGGTAATAAGAGAGGATACGAAGGAAAAAGGACCTAAATTGACACAAAATATAAGCATACCAGGGAAATATATGGTACTGCTTGTAGGTAGCGATTATATAGGAATTTCAAAAAAAATAATTGAAAATGAAGAGAGAAAAAAACTCAAAGATATAGCAAAAAAAATTTATGTTGATACCTATGGTTTTATATTGAGAACAGAGGCTCAATTTGTTCAGGAAGATGATATATTAAAAGAGTATTTGCTTTTAATGAGTTTGTGGAAAAAAAATATAAATAGGGCTATGTATATAAAACCTCCTCGATTGCTCTTTGATATAAGAGATTTTTTTAGCTTTGCAATACGAGAATATGTAAAAGGTGATGTTGAAAAAATATATGTTAACAGAAATAATGATGCTGAGATGATTCAAAGTATTGTATCTCAAGCTCAGCTTCATAAAAATTGTAAGATCATTAGTGATGAAAAAATTTTCATTAAAGCATCAGCTGTGGAAAAACAAATTACAGAAATGCTTGAAAGGAAGAAATTTCTTCCTTCAGGAGGAAATATAGTAATTGATAAAACTGAAGCATTGACTGTAATTGATGTAAACTCTGGAAGTATAAAAACAAAGGATTGCAAAAATCAATATTTTCTTAATACAAATATTGAAGCTTGTGAAGTTATTTCAAATGTAATAAGACTTAGTAACATATCGGGTATAATTATAATCGACTTTATAGATATGATTGATGAACAGGGAAGACAAATTATTATAGAAACATTAACGCAAAAATTATCTAATGATAAAGTTAAGAATAAAATTTATGGTTTTACACAGCTAGGACTTCTTGAAATGGCAAGAGCTAAAAAGGGTAAAAGCTTATATGAGCTTATTTTAAGGCAGAATTTTAAAAATACATATACAAATGCCTATGTTTTAAAGTTAATTGAAAATCAATGCTTAAAAATACTAAAATATTATAAAAAATCGAGAATACAAATAAAAATAAATGCTGATATTTTAACTGAAATAAAAATTAAATTTTCTAATTTTATTTCAGATATGAAGGATATATATGGAATTGAAATCGATTTTATACCATCTGAAATAATTGACTATTTTGAAGTGATTAAAAAAGAATAATTGAAGTGAGTTAATATAAAGTTTTAGATTGACATTAGTATATGCTTATGTTAAAATGGCATTTGTAGACCGCTCATGAAAGGCTTAAAAATGCTGTGTGCTGCCTTGTCGTGGCGAGACTGGATAGAGGAGGTGCACGTATGTACGCAGTTATATTAACTGGAGGAAAACAGTACAGAGTTCAGGAAGGCGATATAATATATGTTGAAAAAATCGCTGCTGAAGTAGACTCTACTGTTGAAATCAAAGATGTTCTTGTAGTTTCAAAGGATGGAAAGCTTGTTGTTGGAAAGCCAACTGTAGAAGGAGCTAAGGTTACAGCAAAGGTTTTAAAACAAGGTAAGGCTAAGAAGATTATAGTATTCAAGTATAAGCCAAAGAAAGACTACAAGAAAAAGCAGGGTCATCGTCAACCCTATACTCAATTAAAGATTGAAAAGATAGAAGCATAACTTATATAGAACCTTTTCGGAGGAGGTGGAATTAATGGCTCATAAAAAAGGAGTGGGTAGCTCTAGAAACGGTAGAGATAGCGAGTCCAAACGACTTGGAGTCAAGAGAGCAGATGGACAGTTTGTTCTTGCAGGAAATATACTCGTTAGACAAAGAGGAACTAAGATTCATCCAGGAGAAAATGTTGGTATCGGTAAGGATGATACATTATTTGCATTAAAAGATGGAATCGTAAGATTTGAAAGATATAAAAAAGACGGTAAGAAGGTTAGCGTTTATCCGCAGGAAATTGCTCAATAAAATAGCACCCGTATGGGTGCTTTTTATTATAATAGTAAAAAATGAATACCATAGATTTTTATTTGAAAAAATAATATCAAATGATATATGAATATAAAAGTAGGTGAAACTATGTTTGTTGATGTTGCCAAGATTTTTGTTAAGTCTGGAGATGGAGGAAATGGAGCTATTTCCTTTAGAAGAGAAAAATATGTCCCTTTTGGAGGTCCTGACGGTGGAGACGGAGGAAAGGGTGGAGATGTAGTTATTAAAGTTGATAGCAATATGAGAACTCTTCTTGATTTTAAATATAAAAAAAAATATGAAGCAGAGCGTGGAGAAAATGGCGGTAAGAGCAATATGTTTGGCAAAGATGGTAAGGATCTTGTAATAAAAGTTCCAGCAGGAACTGTTATAAGAGATGCAAATACAAATAAAATAATAGCTGATTTAGTTGAGAATGAGCAAAGTGTAGTTGTTGCAAAGGGAGGCAGAGGAGGAAGAGGAAATGCTAAATTTGCAACACCTACAAGACAGGCGCCAGATTTTGCTGAACCTGGAATGCCCGGTGAGGAGAAATGGATTAACCTTGAGTTAAAGCTTATTGCTGATGTTGGACTTATAGGATTTCCTAATGTAGGTAAATCAACAATTCTTTCAATGACAACAGGTGCAAAGCCTAAAATTGCAAATTATCATTTTACTACATTAACTCCAAATCTTGGAGTTGTTGACCTTCCTGGAATAAATAGTTTTGTAATGGCAGACATTCCGGGATTAATCGAAGGAGCTCATGAAGGTACAGGTCTTGGGATAGACTTTCTAAGACATATAGAAAGGACGAGACTTTTAATACATGTAATAGATGTTTCAGGAATAGAAGGACGAGATCCTATTGAAGATTTTGAAAAAATAAATGAAGAATTAAAACTTTACAGTGAAAAACTTGCATCAAAACCTCAAATAGTTGCAGCAAATAAAATGGATTTAGGGAATGAGGAAAATTATGAAAAGCTTAAGGCTGAAATGGAAAAGAGAAATATAAAAATATTTAGAATTTCAGCTGCTGCAAACCAAGGATTAAAGGAACTTATGCTTTATGCCGCACAGCTTCTGCAGACGATTCCGGTTGAAAAGGAAGAGATTGAAGATATGTATGTAGAAGAAGAAAAAAGATTTACATATGATATTGAAAGAGCCGATGACGGTGCATTTGTAATAAGTGGTTCCTTTGTCGACAGGCTTTTACAGAGCGTAAATATTTATGACAGCGAATCTTCAAAGTATTTCCATAAAGTTTTAGAAAAGAGGGGTATAATTCAACAGCTTAGGGATATGGGAATTGAAGAGGGCGACATAGTTAGGATGAAGGATTTTGAATTCGAATTCATTGAATAGAGGTGAGATTATGCTTACAGGTAAACAGAGAAGTTACTTGAGATCCCTTGGAAACAATATCGACTCAATATTTCATGTTGGTAAAAATGGAATAGATGATATGTTTTTAAAGCAGATAGATGAGGCATTAGAAGCTAGAGAAATAATTAAATGCAATGTATTAAGAAATTCTATTTTAACATCAAGGGAAGCTTGTAATATAGTTTGTGAAGCATTAGAGGCAGAGCCTGTACAGGTTATAGGAAATAGATTTATAATTTACAGACAGTCAAAGGAAAAGCCATCAATTAAGCTTCCATAACAAAAAGGCTGGATTAATCCAGCCTTTTTGTTTCAATATAAAAATTTATTTGTTATAATATATAAAGTTAAAAAAATATAAAGGAAGAAAAATAATGCTTAATATAGGTATTTATGGTGGAACATTTAACCCAATACATATTGGGCATCTTATAGCAGCAGAGGAAGTACTTAATTTATTTGCACTTGATAAGATAATTTTTATTCCTGTTGGAAATCCTCCTCATAAACAGAATAAAAATATTGCATCTGCCTATGATAGATATGAAATGATAAAACTTGCAATAGATGGCAACTGTAAGTTTGAAGTAAGTGATATTGAAATTAAAAGAGAAGGATATACTTATACCTATGATACTTTAATGGAACTTAAAAGTATATATTCAAAGGATAAACTTTATTTTATAATAGGGTATGATGCTTTTAAAGATTCTGATACATGGAAGATGGCAGATAAAGTATATGAAATGGTTTCTTTTATTGTAGTCAATAGGGGGGGATTTAATAAAAAGATTTATCAGGAGATTGAATTAAAAAGAAGAAAGTATAATGCTATTGTAGAGTATGTAAAAATACCAGATATTGAAATATCTTCTACAGACATTAGATTAAGAATATCAAAGGGACTGAATTTTAGATATATGATTCCTGAAGCTGTATTTAATTATATAATGGAAAAGGATCTTTATAGAGGTGAAAAATTTGAAGAAATATGATTATATAAAAAGAAAAATAAAAAGTTTGCTTGATTCTGAAAGATATATTCATTCTCTGGGTGTTGAGAAGGAAGCAGTAAAGCTTGGAAAAAGATATGATATAGATATTGAAAAATGTAAAGTTGCTGCACTAATTCATGACTGCCAGAAAAATTTAAAGGATGAAGAGTTAATAGAAAAGGCATTATTTTATGGTATAAATATAGATAAGATACAGAAAAAATCTCCTCAGCTTCTGCATGGACCTGTTGGGGCTTTATATAGCAGGCAGCAATTTGAGATCAATGATGAAGATATACTAAATGCAGTTTATTATCATACTACAGGCAGAGATAATATGTCTATGCTTGAAAAAATTATTTATATTGCTGATATTATTGAGGAGAATCGCAATTATTTTAAAGGGCTTGATGAAATAAGAGAGCAGGCTTATATCGATATTAATAGAGCTCTAATAATGTCGGCTGACAGTACAATTACATATGTTATACAAAGGAAAAATCTTATACATCCACTTACAATTGAATTTAGGAATAATTTACTTTTAGAGGTTGAAAGTTATGAGAAAAAAGAAAAGAAAAGTTTATAAAATATTTATGTTAATCTTTATTTTTTTTATTATATCAATAGTAGCTACTTTTGGGTATTTGTTGTCCCTTAAAAACAATATAACATCATCAGAATTACCGGCAAAAGAAGTTGGAAAAAATAAACCTGTAAATATATTAATTCTTGGAGTTGATGCAGGGGATTATGATAATAAAAAGGGCAACAGCCCAAAAAGAACGGATACTATGATTTTGGCAAGTTTTCATCCTAAAGAGGCCAAAATTTATATGCTTTCAATACCTAGAGATACTAGGGTAAAAATAAAAGGACACTATGAAAAAATAAATGCTGCCCATGCCCTTGGGGGGGTGCCACTGGCTGTAAAAACTATTGAGAAGATGTTAGGGATTGAAATTAACTATTATGTGAAAGTCGATTATGCAGCATTTAAAAAGTGTATAGATGCAATTGGAGGAGTTGATGTTGTAGTTCCCTTTGATATGAATTATGATGCTTATGATATACAAATACACTTTAAAAAAGGTGAGAAGGTACACCTAAACGGTGAGGAAGCAGAAAAATTCGTAAGATGGAGAAAAAACAACGATGGAAGCGGCTATGCCATGGGGGATTTAGGAAGGATTTCTACTCAGCAGGAGTTTATTATAAATGTATTTAAAAAGCTAAAAACACCTTCGGGAATGATTAGAATACCTAATCTTATTAATACATTATCAAAGAATGTAAAGACAAATATGGATGGAAAGACTATGATAAGCTATTTATTTAAATTAAAAAATATAAAAGAATCCTCCATTGAGAAAAAAATACTTCAAGGAGAACCTAAATATATTGGAGGAATATCATATTTTATATATGATAAAGAAAAGAACATTGAATATTTATCGCATTTTAAAATCAATAATACAGAAAGCTCTAAAAAGAAAAATATTAAGGTTGTTATTTTAAATTCAACGGGTAAAAATGGACTTGCATCTGAGTATAAAAACAAACTTACATTTCTTGGGTATGATGTCGTTGAAATAGGAAATTATTCTAAGAAATTAAATACAACTGTTATAAAGTACTATAGTGAAGAAGAATATGGGAATGACATTTATGAAGATATAGGATTAGGAAAAATAAGTTCAGCTAAAAAAAATAATAGTAATGCTGATGTAGTTGTAATTTTAGGCTGTGATGCTATAAAATAATTATTGACCTATTATTTCATTCAGCATATAAATATATTAAGAAGAAAAGTGAGGAGGTTATATTTTTGAAGAGTTCAGCGGGTATTGCTTATTATATCAGCTCAGCAGCAGCAAATAAAAAAGCCTTAGACATTAAGATTTTAAATGTAACTGATTTATCTCCTATTGCTGACTACTTTGTAATATGCAGCGGCAATTCATCTGTGCAAGTAAAAGCCATTGCAGATGAAATTGAGGAGAAGATGAGTGAAAAAGGCTATACTTTAAGTCATAGAGAGGGGTATAATGGAGCAGGCTGGATACTTTTAGATTATGGAAATGTAATAGCCCATATTTTTCATAAGGATGAAAGAGAGTTTTATAATATTGAAAGACTTTGGGCCGATGCAGTTGCAGTTAATGTATAAAATAGAACCTCCTTTTGGAGGTTCTATTTTTAACTATTTTATAACGATATTGTAAATCTTGTTTGGAACATATATTTCTTTTATAATAGTTTTTCCTTCAAGTATTTCTTTTATCTTATCAATGTTTACTACCTTTTCTCTTACAGAGTCTTTTTCTTCATTAAGAGAAATAAGGGCAGTTCCTCTTAATTTTCCATTTATCTGTATAGCAATTTCAATTGTGTCTTCAATAGTTTTTTCTTCATCCCATACGGGCCATTTTTGGTTATAAATTCTTCCTTCAAACTTTAGAATTTGCCACATTTCTTCTGTTATATGAGGAGCAACTGGATTTAAAAGAATTAAGAAGGTTTTAATTTCTTTCTTTGTAACTTTTCCGATGCTGTAAAAATCATTTATAAGAGACATCATAGCTGCTATTGCGGTATTGAATTTCATCTGTTCAAAATCTAAGCTAACTTTTTTTATAGTTTGATGCATTTTTACTTCAAGTTCCTTTGAAAAACTATCGCCCTCAACTATCATATCCTGAATTTTCCAAACTCTATCGAGAAATCTTCTGCACCCTTTAACACCCTGTTGTGACCATGCTGCGCTTTGGTCAAAAGCACCTATGAACATCTCGTAGGTTCTTAAAGTATCAGCGCCGAATTCATTAACTATATCGTCAGGATTTACAACATTTCCTCTAGATTTAGACATTTTTTCATTGTTTTCTCCAAGTATCATTCCATGAGATGTTCTTTTTTGATAGGGTTCTGGTGTTGAAACGTATCCTAAATCGTAAAGGAATTTATGCCAGAATCTTGAATAAAGAAGATGAAGGGTGGTATGTTCCATGCCTCCATTATACCAATCAACAGGGAGCCAGTAATCAAGTTCTTTCTTTGATGCAAAAGTTTTATCGTTATGAGGATCGGTGTATCTTAAAAAATACCATGAAGATCCTGCCCATTGAGGCATAGTGTCGGTTTCTCTTTCAGCATAGCCTCCACATTTTGGACAGGTAGTTTCAACCCAATCTCGTATATTTGCAAGGGGAGATTCTCCATTTTCAGTTGGAACGTAATTTTCAACTTCTGGCAGTGTAAGGGGAAGCTCTTCTTCAGGTATTGGAGTCCAGCCGCATTTTTCACAGTATACAAGAGGAATAGGCTCGCCCCAGTATCTTTGCCTTGAAAATACCCAGTCTCTAAGTTTATAATTAACTTTTCTCTTCCCTATTTTCTTTTCTTCAAGCCAATTTATTATTTTTTCCTTTGCATCTTTAACTTCTAAACCGTTTAAAAATCCTGAATTAACGAGTATGCCTGTTTCAGTGTCAGTAAAAGCTGCTTCTTCTACATTTCCACCTTTAACAACTTCAATTATTGGAAGGTTGAACTTCTTTGCAAATTCAAAGTCTCTTTCATCGTGAGCAGGTACAGCCATTATGGCTCCTGTTCCATAGGTCATAAGGACATAGTCGGATATCCAGACAGGTATAGTATTTCCGTTTACAGGATTTATTGCCTTTATACCTTTTAAGGGTACGCCAGTTTTTTCTTTTGATAGCTCTGTTCTTTCAAAATCGGATTTTTTACTTGCTATTTCTCTGTATTCTTCAACTTTATCATAGTTTGTGATTTTATCTTTATATTTATCTATAAGAGGATGTTCAGGAGATAGAACCATATAGGTTGCGCCAAATAATGTATCGGGTCTTGTAGTAAATATTTTAATAATGTCATCAGTATCTTCTATTTTAAAATCTACTTCCGCACCCTCTGAACGTCCTATCCAGTTCTTTTGAGAAGTTTTAACCTTTTCAATATAGTCAACTAAATCTAAATCTTTTAAGAGTTTTTCTGCATATTCGGTAATCTTAAGCATCCACTGACTCTTAACTTTTCTTACCACTTCTCCTCCACATCTTTCACAAACGCCGTTTACAACTTCTTCATTTGCAAGACCAACTTTGCATTGAGTACACCAATTTATAGGCATTTCAGTTTTATATGCAAGACCTTTTTCAAAAAGTTTTAAGAATATCCATTGAGTCCATTTGTAGTAACTTGGATCTGTTGTATTAACTTCCCTTGACCAATCAAAGGAATAACCAAGGGATTTAAGCTGGCTTTTAAATCTTGCAACGTTGTTTTCAGTAACTATCCTTGGGTGTATTTTGTTTTTTATTGCAAAGTTTTCGGTTGGAAGCCCAAAGG